>CAIZOZ010000388.1 GCA_903934745.1 uncultured cyanobacterium | reverse complement strand
GGCGGCGGCGGCCGCGGTGGCCGCCGCCGCCGCCAGCCGCCAGGCCTCAGGCAGGTCGGCGCCGGCCGCGAGTGCGGCGCGGAACTGCAGTGCCAGGGGCTGGAGCGCATCGACCAGGGTCTTGTCGCCGGGTTCGGCCTTGCCCCGTTGCTTCACCGCCGCCAGCGCCCCATCCAGGGCGGCGGCGACCGCCTCGGCCCGGGTGCCGTCGGGCGCGGCCAGGGTCTCGGCCAGGGCCTGGGCGGCGGCCTCCAGTCCGGTGCCCCAGAGGGCGCCGGAGGTGCCGCCTCCCTGTTCACTCCAGGCTTCGGCCGCCGCCTGCAGTAAGGCCACGGCGTCGCCGCCAGCGGCCAGCACCTGCTCCGCGGCAGCCACGGCACCAGCGGCGCCGCGCACCATGGCGAGGCCGTGATCTCCGTCGCCGGCCTGGGCATCGAGACGGCCCAACTCCGGTTCGGCGTCCACCAAGGCGTGGTGCAGCCGCTGCAGTCGCTCCAGCACAGGGAGGGCCAGGGCCAGGGCCTCGGCCTGGGCCCGGGGCGAGAGGCTGGCCGCCGCGGCAGGGCCGGGGGGGCTGGCTTCCGGGGCGGAGGCGCTGGCGGCCGCAGCGTCCCGGGCCGCGGGCGCCGGCCGCTGGCTGTCGGGGCCAGGGACTGGGGGCGCCGTGCCCGTACGGCGGTAGGCGGCACTGTCGGCGGGGGCTTGCCACAGCTGCAGCAGCTCGTCATCGACCCAGAACAGGCTGAGGGAGAGGCCGGCCATGTCGAGGCTGGTCACCAGCTCACCGCATTCGCTGTCGGCGATCACGACGCCGGCCGCTTCGAGCCGGCGGGCCACGGCGGCGAAGACCACGAATAGCTCTTCGTACTTGCAGAGGCCGAGGCCGTTGAGCAGCACCACGGCCCGGTCCCGTTCGAGGCTGACGCCCTCGGGCAGTTCCGCCAGCAGCTGGGATACCAGCAGGCTCGCCAACCCCTCGGCATCGGGGCGCTCCTGCTCGCCCAGCCCCGGTTCGCCATGGAGCCCCATGCCGATGGCCATGCGGCCCGCTGGAACATTGAACAGGGGCGCCTCGGCCCCCGGCAGGGTGCAGCCGCTGAAGGCCACCCCGAGGCTGCGCACCCGGTCGTTGGCACGGCTGGCCAGGGCCGTGACGGCCTCGAGATCGCGGCCGGCAGCGGCGGCGGCGCCGGCCACCTTGTACACGGCCAGGCCGCCGGCGATGCCGCGGCGCAGCTGCTTCTGTTCGGGCGGGGCGCTGGCGATGTCGTCGGTCACCGTGACGATGCGGACGTCTATCCCTTCGGCCCGCAGCCGCTCCGCCCCCAGGCTGAACTGCAGCACGTCGCCGGCATAGTTGCCGAAGGCCAGCAGCACGCCGGCGCCCCGCTCCACGGCGCGGCTGACCCGCTGCACCTGGCCGGCGGCGGGGGAGGCAAAGATGTTGCCGCAGACGGCGCCGCTGGCCAGGCCCGTCCCCACCAGGCCGGCAAAGGCCGGATAGTGGCCCGAGCCGCCACCCACCACCAGGGCCACCTGGCCCGGGGCCAGGGCCGTGCTGCGCACGACGCCGCCATCGACGGCCCGCACCAGGCGGCGATGGCTGGCGACGAAACCCTCGAGGGCCTGATCGCGGAAGCTGGCGGCATCGGTGATCAACTGCGTCATGGCGACGGCTGCGAAGGCAGGGCTGGAGATTGGCGCAGGCTAGGGAGGGCTTCCCGGCGGCACCACGACTCCGCCCTTGTGTCCAGGCGTGGCGACGGGCCCGCAGGGCCTCGATGACTGTGCGTATCAGGCGAAGGCAGGCGACTCGTACCGCGGTCGCTCTGGCTGAAACTGGGTCGACTCGACATCCGGGACAGGGACATGGCGGATCAGAACGGCGCGATCGGGGTGCTGCGGGCTGCCAGCCGGCGGCGGCGGCTCGGTCGGGGCCTGGCGGCGCTCGGCTCTGGCGCCCTGGCGCTGGCCCCGGCTCTGCTGATCGGGACCGGGACCGGGACCGGGGCCGTAGCCGTAGCCGTAGCCGTAGCCGGGGCGGCGCTGGCGGCTACACCGCCGGCAGTCGTGCCAGGGCGGGGCCAGCCGGTGGGGGCGCCGCTGCGCTTCGTGCTGATCCCCAAGCTGCCCCACCCCTGGTTTGACCTGGTGCATAAGGGGGCGCTGGAGGCGGCCGCCACCCTGGAGCGGCAGACGGGCCGCCGGGTGAATGTTGAGTACCGGCCGCCTGCCAAGGCCGATGTGGCTGAGCAGGCCGCGATCCTGGCGGCGGCGATCGCCAGCCGTCCCAGTGGCATCACCATTGATCTGCTCGATGGCCCCCGCCTGAAACCTCTGCTGGAGCGGGCCGTCAGGGAGAAGATCCCGCTGACGGTGTTTGATTCCGTCGGACCGGAGGGCCTGGCCCTGCCCAGCATCGGCAATGACTTCTGCCTGCAGGCCCGCATCGGCTCCGAGCGCCTGGTGCAGCTGCTGGGCGGTCAGGGTGAGGTGGCGATCCTGCAGGGGGTGCCGACGGCGCCGAACCATGCGATCCGGGTGCGCTGCCATCGGGAGGTGTTCGCCGCCCATCCCGGCATCCGGGTGGTGGCCACCCCGGCCGACAACGACAGCATCGCTGAGGCCGAGCGCCAGGCCCGGCTCACCATGGCCGCCCATCCGGCCCTGCGCGGCTGGGTGACGGCCGATGCCGGCGGCGCCATCGGCATCGGCCGGGCCCTCAAGAGCCTGGGGCTGCAGGGCAAGGTGCAGGTGATGGGGATCGATGACCTACCCGAAACCCTGGAATTGATCCAGCAAAGGGTGGTGGATTCCACCGCCGCCACCCGGCCGCGGGCCCAGGGCTACTGGGCGGTGGTGGCGCTGTGGCAGCTGGGCCTGGGGGCGCCGACCATGGAGCGCTTCAACACTGGAATCCTGGTGGAGAAAGGGCTGAATAACTAGACGCTTCAACAGCGCCGGCCCCTACAGCGCCGGGCTCTACAGCGGCGGCCTGCCGCGGGGTTGGTGGTCAGCATCGCCCCCGCTGCCAGGCGAGGCCTGGCTGGACTTCAAGGATCATCATGGGAGCAGTCGTGGGGTTGCCTGTGCCGGATTCCGATCGCCAGCTCGAAGCTGTCACCCCCACCGTGGCGGCCCCAGAGCCGGTGGCCCCAGAGCCGGTGGCGCCAGGGAGCCAAGGCGGTTGGCCGCTGCCGGTGAAAATCCTGCTGGCGGCGGTGGTGCTGGCCTTTGTCTGGTCGCCGTTCCTGGCGATGTTGGTGCGCCTCTCCCACGTCAACCCCTCTCTGGCCCCGAACACTCCCCCCGCGGGGATCCCCGACTTAGCGCCGCCGCTCACTCCGGGCGGGGCGCCGCCGGCAGATGGCCGACGATCCCCAGTTCCCAGCCCTTGATGATCCGATAGATCGTCGGCACCACAAACAGGCTGAGCACCGTGGCCACCAGCAGGCCGCTGAACACCACCGTGCCGATGCTGATGCGGCTGGCGGCACCGGAGCCTGTGGCGAACACCAGGGGCAGGAAGCCCGCCAGGGAGGAGAAGGCCGTCAGCAGGATCGGCCGCAGGCGGGCGACGGCGGCCCCTTGGATCGCCGCATCGAGCTCCTGGCCTTCCCGCAGCCGCTGGTTGGCGAACTCGACGATCAGGATGCCGTTCTTGGCCGCCAGGCTGGCCAGCACCAGCAGGCCCATCTGGCCGTAGACATCGAGCGCCAGACCGCGCAGGGCCAGGCCGGAGATCGCCCCCAGCAGCGCCAGCGGCACCGTCACCAGGATGATCAGCGGATCAAGGAAGTTTTCGTACAGCGCCGCCAGCACCATCGCCATCACCAGGATGCCGAGGGCGAAGACGCGCACGTTGCTGCCGCCGGCGCGGGTTTCTTCCCGGGCCAGACCAGCCCATTCGAGGCTGATGGCATCGCTGTCGAGGCGCTGCTTGACGTCCTCGAGCAACGCCATCGCCTGGCCACTGCTCACCCCCGCTCGCGGCAGGGCGCGGATGCTGATCGAACGCACCAGCCGGGTGTGGTTGATGCTGCTCGGACCACTCCCCGGCTCGATCCGCACCAGCTGGCTGAGCGGCACCAGTGTGCCGTCACGGCTGCGCACCGGCAGGGCGAGCACATCGCTGGTATTGCGGCGCGTTTGGCCATCGAGCTGCACGATCACCCGCCGCACCTGATCCGATTCGAAGGTGTCGTTGACGTAGTCGCTGCCGAAGCTGGCGCCCAGGGTGTCCACCAGGGCCGAGAGGTCCACACCCAGGGAGGCCAGCCGCAGGCGATCGGGCACCAGGCGCAGCTGGGGGGCGCCGGCGCTGAAGCGGGTGGAGACCCGCTCAAAGGCGGGCTGGCCCTGCAGCCGCGTGGCCTGGGCGGCGGCGATGAAGCTGCGGGCCTGCTGTTCGAAGGCCGCCAGGCTGAGCTGGCCGTTGCTGGTGTCGAGCAGTTCCAGTTCGAGGCCGCCCTCGCTGCTGAAGCCGCGCACGCTGGGGGCCTCGCTCAGCTGCACCAAGGCGGTGCGGATCCGCTTCTGCAGCTGCTGGTTGATCCGTGCCGCCACGGCGGCACTGCTCTGTTCTTGGCCCGGGCGCTCTTCCACCGGCTTGAGCCTGAGGAAGAACTGGCCCTTGTTGGGGCTGCTGTCGCCGAAGGAGCGGCCGGCATAGAAGTTGGCGCTGGCGATCTCCGGTTCCTGCTGGGCGACAGCCCGCACCTGCTCCAGCACCTGCTGGGTCTGGCCGAGGGCCAGCCCGTCGGCCAGGATCACCACGCCGCGCAGCTGACCGGTGTCCTCCTGGGGGATGAAGGCGGTGGGCCGGGCCCGGATCGCCAGGCCGGTGACCAGCAGGCCCACCAGCAGCACGATCACCACCAGCCGGCGCCGGCCCATCACGGCCTGCAGCCAGCGGCTGTAGGGGGCCTCCAGGCTTTCGAGACCGCGGCGGCTCGGCTCGATCCAGCGCCGCAGCCAGGCCGGCTCCCGCTGGTCGTTGCGCAGCAGCCGGCTGGCAGCCACCGGCGTGAAGCTGATCGCATTGATCGTCGAAAAGAAGATGGCGCCGGTGATCGCGATCGCGATCGGCGCATAGAGCCGGCCGAGGCTGCCGCCCAGGCCCAGCACCGGGATGAACACCACCACCAGCACCAGGGAGGTGGTGATCACGGCGCCGCCGAGTTCCTGCATCGCCTCGCGGGCGGCCTGCAGCGGCGGCAGACCCTGCTCGAGGCGGCGGCCGATGTCCTCGCTGACAACGATGGCGTCGTCGACCAGCAGCCCGGAAGCCAGCACCATGCCGAACAGGGAGAGGGTGTTGATCGAGCCGCCGCTGAGGCGCAGCACGGTGAGCGAGCCGATCAGCGACACCGGCACCGCCACGGCGGTGATCAGGGCCAGGCGGCTGTTGCCCAGGCCCAGCAGCAGCACCAGCAACACCAGCAGCACCGAATCGCGCAGGGCCTCGATCGCCCGATCGATGCTGGTGCGCACCGTCTGGGCCTCATCGACGATCACCTCCATCGCCACCCCTGGCGGAAAGCGGGGGGAGAGCTCGGCCAGGGCGGTGTCGATGCCCTGGCGCACCTGCAGGGCATTGCTGCCGTCGCGTTGATAGAGGCCGAGGGCCACGGCGAGATCGCCGCGCAGGTTGGTGGCCACCGTGTCGTAGCTCTCGTTGCCGAGCACCACCCGGCCCACCTCCTTGAGCAGGGTGACGCCGCCGCTGCTGCTGCGGGCCACCACCAGCTGCTCAAACGCCTCGACGCTGCGCAGGCGTCCCTCCAGGCGCAGCGGCAGGGTGGTGACCTGATCTCCAGGAGCCGGCGCCTCACCGGCCTGGCCCAGGGCCGCCAGCACGTTCTGCTGCTGCAGCGCCTGGCGCACCTCCAGAATCGTGAGGTTGCGTTCCTGCAGGCGGGCCGGATCGAGCCAGAGGCGGTAGGCCAGGCTGCTGCCGCCGAACAGGCTCACATCGCTGATGCCGCTGACGCGGCGTAGCCGCTCCTTCACCACCTGATCGACCCAGCCGGTGAGGAAGGTGTCGCTGTAGGTGCCCTGCTCGGCGCTGAAGCTCAGCACCAGCAGCAGATCATCGGAGCTGCGCCGCACCTGCACGCCGAAGCGGGCCACCTGGGCCGGCAGTTGCCGCCCCACCACGGTGGTTTCGTTCTGGGTGTTGATCTGGTTGAGTTCGGGATCGCCGCCCTCAAAGCCGAGGGTGATCACGCTGCCGTTGGCGGAGCTGCTGGAGCGGATCGTGTCCAGCCGTTCCAGGCCGTTGAGCTGTTTTTCGAGCAGGGCCGTCACCCCCTGTTCCACCACCTCCGGTCCGGCGCCGGGATAGCTGGCCCGCACCGTGACCCGGCCGGGGGCGATCGGCGGCAGGTTTTCCACCTGCAATAGCGGCAGGCAGATCAGGCCGGCCAGCAGGATCAGCAGGCTGATCACCAGGGTGAGCACCGGCCGGCGCAGGAAGGGTTCGGAGATCGATTTCATCGGACTCCGGCGGCCGCGCACGGTGCGGGAAGGGTGGCGTGGCGATCATGGCCCGGCGCCGCCGGCCGGGTGGTGCTTCAGGCCAGATCGCGGCGCAGCACCACAAACAGATAATCGGGATCCTTGTAGCGGCTGGGCAGGCAGGCGTGCAGCTGTTCCAGCCGGCTCCAGCAGACGGTGCGGCTCACCTCTTCGAGGCTGCGCCCTTCTTTGATCAATAGCCGCATCGCCTTGCAATACAGCGAGTATTTCGCCTCCAGCTCGCCGATTGTGGGCGCGGTGGGGCTGTCGGTCCGGCTGCCCTGGGACATGGCGAAGGGGGCGTCCGGGAGGTGCGGGGACGCGGTGCCAGTCTAGGAGCTGGCCCGGACCCGCCCGGGTTGGGCTGGTGGGCTGGGCGGTTCTGGTGGACTGGTTGGTTCCGGTGGGCTGAGTGAATCCGTGTTGCCGAGCACGGCGGCCTGGGCATCGCTGAGGCGGCCATGGCGATGCAACACCCGGGTGATGCGCTGGATGTCGAGCACGGCCCGACAGCGATAACCCTTGTGTTCCAGACGCTGCAGGGCGGCACTGCCACTGCCACTGGCGCTGCCACCAGCACCGGCTTGGCCGGCCGGGTCGTCGCCGTGGTCGATGAACACCACCACATCGCGCACCACCAGGCCGGAACTCTCGAGTTTGGCGATGCCTTCCAGCAGGCTGCCACCGGTGATCAGGATGTCGTCGACCAGGGCCACCACATCGCCCTCCACGAAGTCGCCTTCAATCAAGCGCCGGGCGCCATGGGCCTTCACCTCCTTGCGCGGATAGATCAGCGGCTTGTGCAGTTGCAGCGACAGGCCGGTGGCGGTGGGCAGGGAGCCGTAGGGAATGCCGGCGATGCGATCGAACTCCAGTCCCTGGAGCTGGCCGGCATAGGCATGCAGCACCCGGTGAAAGAGGTTGGGATCGGAGATGATCTGGCGCAGATCGATGTAGTAGTTGAACAGGGCGCCGGAGGCCTGCACGTAGTCGCCGAACAACAGGCAGCCGATGTCAAACAGATCGACGATCAGGCTTTCGAGGGGATCGGCAGGCGCCACCGCCGCGGCTGGGGCCGGGTCCACTCCGTTCGAGTGGCCTGCGGCGAGGGCCGCAGCCGTGCCGCCGGGCTGCTTGGCGGGCTGCTTGGCAGCTAACCCCGGGCTCGTCGGCCCGGCGGCGGTGGGCTGCGGGCCGGCTGGCTGTGTTGTGGCTGGTTGAGTGGCCTTTGGATCAGTGGCCGTGAGCTCAGCGGCGGCTGGCTCAGCGGCGGCTGGTTGCGTGGCGACTGGGGCTGCGATCAGGTCCGGCAGCCAGAGGCTGCAACTGACGGCGGGGCGCTGGCGGTTTTCGAGCCAGTGCTCGCGTCGTTCGCTGATGCGCTGCTTCAGCTGGGCGGCCCGCTGCGCCATGTCGTCCTCCACCAGCAGGTTCTGGGGCAGGGGCAGCAGCAGGCCGTCGGCGGACTGGCTGAGGCCGGCTTCGAGCAGGGCATCGAGGCGATCCTCCTCGGCCCAGAGGCTGCGCAGGATCAAGAAGCGCTCCGGCGCCTCCCGCCGCACCCGGGCCAGAATCGCCGGATCGCTGGTGCCCACCTCCAGCAACAATTGCTCAGGCGTGGCCCAGAGCTGGGTTTCACGCACGATGCGCAGGTAGAGCGGATCCTCCTCGTTGGGGTGGTGTTGCAGCACCCGGGCGGCCGGATTGGAGCTGTGGCAGGTCACCACCACCGCCTTGTCGGGATAGAGCAGAAACGGAGCGGCGATGTCCTGGCCGGGCAGGGGCGAGAGGGTCACCGCATCGGCCCCCAAGGACCGGAACAGGTAGTGGGCCAGGGCCGAGGAACTGTTCAGATCACCGTGCTTGGCATCAATGATCAGCGGGATCTCCAGCGGCACCAGCTCGCGCACCTCCCGCAACAGATCCAGGCCCACCGGCCCCAGGGCCTGGTAGAAGCCGAGGCTGGGTTTGTAGGCGCAGACGTGGGGCGCAGTGGCCTCGATCACCGCCTTGATCCAGTGGCGGGCCTGGGAGAGGAAGGAGCGGCCGGCCATGCCGCGGCGCTGGGACCAGCTCTGCAGCATCTCCGGGTTGGGATCGAGCCCCGTCACCAGCAGCGACTGGTGGTCGGCGATGGCGTCGGTGAGCCGGACGAAGAATCCCAAGCGTGGACGGATCGGTGGCCTGGTGCTAGTCCGGCGCTGGCGCCGGCTGCGAGGCGGCGACACAGCTCTTATTGAAGGGGGCCGCCCGGATCGCGGCATACTCCGGCTGCCAGCGGCAGCTCGCCAGTCGCGATCTGGCTTCGGCCGGGGTGTGGGCATGGGCGGCCAGGCCCTCGGCCACGGCGGCCAGGGCGACGGCCTCGGCCACGGCGGCAGACACCTGTCGCACCTGGGCCAGGGGCGGCATCAGCGGTGCCTCGGGATCAAGGGCGGCGGGGATCACCGCCGCCAGGGCCTCGATGCAGGCGTCGATCATGCCCTCGCTCACCGTGCGGGCCCCCACCGCCACGGCGGCAAACCCGAGGCCGGGGAAGACAAAGCAGTTGTTGCACTGGCCGATCTGCCGCTGGCGGCCGTTGAGCGTCACCGGCGCGAAGGGGCTGCCGCTGGCCACCAGGGCTTGGCCTTGGCTCCAGGCCAGCAGGTTTGCAGGCGTGATTTCGGCCAGCGGGGTGGGATTGGAAAGCGGCAGCACGATCGGCCGCGCCGTGCCGCGACACAGCGCCTCCACCACCTGTTGGTTGAAGGCACCGGCCACGGTGGAGGTGCCGATCAGCACCGAGGGTTGCACGGTTTCGATCACCGCCAGCAGGCCGAGGCGCCCCTGTGCGTCGCGGTCCAGGCCCGCCAGCAGCTCGCTGCGCTTGGCGTAGGGCGCGGCCGCCGGCGAGGGCGGCGTCAGCCCGGCGGCCTCCATGCCTTCATGCAGCAGGCCATCGCGGTCGAGCAGCCAGAGCCGATCGGCGGCCTGCTGAGCCGAAAGCCCCTGGCGCTGCAGCAGGCGCCGCAAGCGC
>CAIZOZ010000387.1 GCA_903934745.1 uncultured cyanobacterium | reverse complement strand
TCCTTCATGTTGTGGTTGTAGCTGACACTGCCCTTGTTGAGCGTAAAAGAGCGGTGCTCGCCAGTGTGCACATAGTCGGCCTTACAGCTATCTTCGTCGCTTAAATTTTCGCCTGGCTTATAATCCAGACCCTTGGTTGCGCCATACATATCATTGAACTGGCGATAGCCGTCCTGCCGCAATGCGACAACTTTTTCAATATTGGTTTCGTTCATGTCCGAGCCAAAGAGATTTGCGGTGGGAGGAGGCACTACAGGCACAGCATCTTCGGTGTTGAAATATCGGACTAAATCCACCTCGTTGAACCAGGAGCAGAAATCTCGATTACCCACGCGAGGAGCGCCAAAAGTACATATCGACAGGATGTCCTTGTACGTTTCATAGTCATGGGTCAGCAGGCTGAATCCTGAGAGCATGGCAAGGGCTCCACCCAGGCTATGGCCAGCAATGAATAGACGATAACCTTTTCGATGCCAGTCGGCATTGATAATAGCCTTGCCAATATAATCTTTAATGCTGCCAGCGCGTTCTGGATCATTCGGCGCACCGTAGAAGTCGCCAGTTGGCGCACCCATGCTACCGATGTGGATGGCCGACTGGTCTTTATGGGTGGCACTGAATATTCGACTGAACCCAGCATGCACCTTGCCAAGATTTGCCGCACCGTCAATGGACGACTTGGGCACAATGATCAGATTGTTCTTCCATTCACTCGACGTGATCGTTCCCCGAAGAATAATGAACACCTCGCGCGCCAACTCGTTGACAGCGACAAAGCCAAAGGGCAAGGTTCGATGCTTGAAGCCATGGGCAATCCCCATCTGCTCAGTCGACCATATCCATGCTGCAATCCCATACTCCTGCGAAGCACAATGGGCAGGATTCTCATCATCAAAATCTGGACTATCACAACACAAAACAGAGTCCGGGAAAAGCCCTGGCGGCTCCTTGCCGTACTCCGACATCGCTTCAACAAACTTTTGATTTCTATTGTAAGCAATCAGAACAAGATTGGCCAGCTCCATGGCTTTTGCAGGCGTAATGCGTGAAACACGGCGCACTGGCGCCCGGCCCGTGACGACTGAACCCATAGATTGATACTCGCAGTGAAATCAGTGCCAAACGAATGCAATATTCGCTGACCTTTGTCCACTACCTAGCCGCAACTGCGCCAGGACAAGGGCTCCTTCCGCACTCTTGCATCTGATTCGCAGCTGGGCCACTGCGATCGGCCACTGCGAGCGGCCGACCAGTCCAGCCAGGCTGGCCACGACCCGTTCAAGCAGAGACCCAGCTCGACAGCGGCGGTATCAGCCCAGGCCCTTCCTAGGCTGGTGGCCATGGAGCAGCCCACCGCCCACCGCTGGATCAAAACCGCTTGTGGCCGGGCCATGTACGCCGAACTGGCGACCCGGCCCGGCCTGCCAGCCCGCCTGCGGCTCACCTGGTTCGTGCTGATTGCCGCGCTGCGCGACTGGCGGCTGCCGGCAGGGGAGATCGACAAGCAATGAAAAAGCCCCTCCCGAAGGAGGGGCTGGCTGAAACGGACCGGGGCCATCTCGGCGCCGGCGAGCTTCAGAGGCCGGCGGGACTCTGCTGGATCAGGTCGATCTGCCCCCCCTCCGCCAAGTAGCCGGAACCCTCGATGTTGCCGCCAGCGAGGCTGTGGGCCTGAACGTTGGCCACGAAGAAGCTGCCGGGTGCGGCACCGTAGATCTTCGAGACATCGATGATCCCCGACGACTCCCAGTTGCCCACCCCGTTGGTGCTGGGGTCGGTGACCACACCCGGCTGGCTCTGGCCGTAGGCGGTGGGGACGGCGGTGCGGTCGATCTGGGCCCAGCGCTCCGCGGGCACGCCCGTGATCGGATCGATGGGGCCGCTGGGGTTCAGCTTCCAGATCGAG
>CAIZOZ010000386.1 GCA_903934745.1 uncultured cyanobacterium | reverse complement strand
TGGCCGCCGAAACCTGGGGCAAAGCGGTGAAGCTCTATCCGGGCGGCTACCTCGACATCGAGAACTGGCTGAAGAGCTCAGGCCGCAGCACCGTCGATGTCTACTTCTGAGCCTCACTCCGCTGAGCCTCACTCCGCCGCCGGATCCACCCCCAGCGCCGCCACCAGCGCCTCGGCCACCGAACCGGCCTCCAGCAGCTGTAGCCCGAAGGCGGCCTGAGCCCCGAGGCCACTGCCGCGGGGCACCACCGCCCGCACAAAGCCCAGTCGGGCTGCCTCCTGCAACCGCAGCTCCAGCTGGGACACCTGCCGCAACTGGCCACCCAGGCCCAGTTCCCCCACCAGCACCGTGCCCGCCGGCAAGGTCAGATCGCGGAAGCTGGCCACCACGGCGGTCGCCACCCCCAGATCGGCCGCCGGCTCCTCCACCTCCAGCCCGCCAGCCACAGCCAGATAGCAATCAAAGCGAGAAAGCGGCAGGCCCAGGTGCTTCTCCAGCACGGCCAGAATCTGGTGCAGCCGGTTGACGGCGATGCCGGTGGCGGTGCGGCGCGGACTGGCATAGCTGGTGGGACTCACCAAGGCCTGCAGCTCCACCACCAGGGGTCGGGTGCCCTCACAGGCCACGATCGTGGCAGTGCCTGGAGAGGGCCCTTCCTGGCCGAGGAACAGCTCGCTGGGGTTGCTCACCTCCGCCAGCCCCTGCCCCCGCATCTCGAACACCCCCAGCTCATGGGTGGCGCCAAAGCGGTTCTTGACCGCCCGCAGCAGCCGGTGGCTGGCGAAGCGATCCCCCTCGAAGGTGAGCACCGCATCCACCAGATGTTCGAGCACCTTGGGGCCGGCCAGCAGGCCCTCCTTGGTCACATGGCCCACCAGCACCAGGGCCGTGTCCTGGCGCTTGGCGATACGGGCTAAGGCCGCAGCGCACTCGCGCACCTGGGCCACCGAGCCCGGTGCACTGGCCAGCTCACCGTCGTGGAGGGCCTGGATGCTGTCGATGATCGCCACCGCCGGCCGCAGCACCTCTAGCTCCTGCAGCACCAGCTCCAGATCGGTTTCAGCCAGCAGCTGCAGACGCGAGAGGGGCGACTCCGCCGAGTCCTGGCCAGCGTCTTCCGCCTCCCCGAGGCGCCGCCAGCGCAGCCTCACCTGCTGGGCCGATTCCTCCGCACTCACGTACAGCACCGTCTGCTGCTCGGCCATCGCCCGGGCGCTCTGCAACAGCAGCGTGCTCTTGCCGATGCCGGGATCGCCGCCGAGCAACACCAGGGAACCCGGCACCAGGCCTCCCCCCAGCACCCGATCGAGCTCGGCGTAGCCGCTGGTCAGCCGCTGCAGGGGCGGCTCGCCGACGCTGGCGATCGGCTCGGAACGGTGGGCTCGCCTCGGTGCCTCGGCATCCCTGGCAGCCGCCACTGGCCGCCTGCGGCGGTTATCGACGGCGGTGTCCCGTTGTTCCACCAGCGTGTTCCAGCCGCCGCAGGCCGAGCAGCGCCCGAAGAACTGGCGGGTGCGGGCGCCGCAGGCCTGGCAGACGAAGGAAGCGGCAGGACGGGGCACGGACTATGAAGAAAGGTGGCGTTTGGTAATGAAGCACCCCTGGGCGCTTTTCAGTGGTGGCCATGGGTAGGCGCCAAATCTGCTGGTGCTCCAGCAGAGCGCTCGAGCTGCGGCATGACCACGACCTCCCCCACCACCACACCAGCCCCCGCCAGGGAAACCATTCTGGTCGTTGACGATGAGGCCAGCATCCGGCGCATCCTGGAAACGCGGCTGTCGATGATCGGCTACCAGGTGATCACCGCCTGCGATGGCGAGGAGGCCCTGGAGCTCTTCCGCCAGCGCCTGCCCGATCTGGTGGTGCTGGACGTGATGATGCCCAAGCTCGATGGCTACGGCGTCTGCCAGGAGCTGCGCAAAGATTCGGACGTGCCGATCGTGATGCTCACCGCCCTGGGCGATGTGGCGGATCGCATCACCGGCCTGGAACTGGGGGCCGACGACTACGTGGTCAAACCCTTCAGCCCCAAGGAACTGGAAGCCCGCATCCGCTGCGTGCTGCGCCGGGTCGAGAAGGAGCAACTGGCCGGGATTCCCGACTCCGGCCTGATCGAGATCGGCAACCTGCGGATCGACACCAACAGGCGTCAGGTGTTTCAGGGCACGGAGCGCATCCGGCTCACCGGCATGGAGTTCAACCTGCTGGAGC
Source organism: uncultured cyanobacterium (assembly GCA_903934745.1). GTDB lineage: Bacteria > Cyanobacteriota > Cyanobacteriia > PCC-6307 > Cyanobiaceae > Cyanobium. The sequence continues at coordinate 3,769 of CAIZOZ010000386.1, read as the reverse complement.
TGCTGGTCAGTCGCTCCGGCAAACCCTGCAGCCGGAGCGAAATTCTGCGCGAGGTGTGGGGGTACAGCCCCGACCGACACGTCGATACCCGGGTGGTGGATGTCCACATTTCCCGGCTGCGTTCCAAACTGGAAGATGATCCGGCCAATCCCGAGCTGATTCTCACAGCCCGGGGAACCGGTTATCTGTTTCAGCGCCTCGTCGAACCCCGCGTCGAACCCGTTGCCAACGAAGGAGCCTGACCCCACCGACCAGCCCGCCGCCCCTTACCGGGCGAAGCCGGTCCGTGCCAAACCAAGCCGGGCGATCCGCCGCCTGGTGATCTGGTATCGCCGCAATGCGGCGGTCACCACGCTGGTGGACACCGCCTCGGCCCTGGTGGACACCGCCAATGCCACCGCCAACGTCACCGCCTCCATGGCCGGCTCGATGGCGGGGGCGGCCGGCAACGCCGCCGGCTCGGTGGCGGGCGCCGCCAGCTCGGTAGCCGGAGCTGCCAGCTCCGTCGCGGGCTCGGTGCTGCAGCCCCTGGTGTTCGATCCGCTGCGACGCCTGCAGCAGGGAAGCGGCGGCGGCGATCTGGCCAGGATCGAGTCGATCGACGATCGACAGCGGCTCTGGGTGGCGGTCGATGGCATGGGCGGGGATCACGCCCCCGGACCGATCCTGGAGGGCTGCCTGCGGGCCGTGGAAGTGCTGCCCCTGCGCATCCGCTTCGTGGCCGAAACCGAGCCTCTGCAGGCCGCGATCCGTGCCATGGGCCTGCAGGAAGAGCTCAATGAGGCCGTGGCTCGCGGCCTGCTGCACCTGGTGGCGAGCGGGCCGTCGGTGGCCATGAACGAAGAGGCCAAGGTGGTGCGCCGCAAGCGCGATGCCAGCATCAATCTGGCCATGGACCTGGTGAAGCAAGGCGAAGCCACGGCCGTGTATTCCGCCGGCAACTCCGGCGCCGTGATGGCCGCGGCGATCTTCCGGCTGGGGCGGCTCAAGGGCATCGACCGGCCGGCGATCGGCGCCCTGTTCCCCACCAAGGATCCCGATCAGCAGGTGCTGGTGCTGGATGTCGGCGCCAACATGGACTGCCGACCCGAATGGCTACACCAGTTCGCCCTGCTGGGCAACATCTACAGCCGCGATGTGCTGCAGGTGCGCCAGCCCCGCATCGGCCTGGTGAACATCGGCGAGGAGGAGTGCAAGGGCAACGAGCTCTGCCTCAAGACCTACCCGCTGCTGGCCGGCGATGACCGCTTCCTGTTCGCTGGCAACTGCGAGGGGCGCGACATCCTCTCCGGCGACTTCGATGTGGTGGTCTGCGATGGCTTCAGCGGCAACGTGCTGCTGAAGTTCCTCGAATCGGTGGGCAGCGTGTTGCTCGATGTGCTGCGGGCCGAACTGCCCCGCGGCCGCCGCGGCAAGGTGGGTTCGGCCTTCCTGCGCAGCAACCTGGTGCGCATCAAGAAGCGCCTCGACCATGCCGAGCACGGCGGCGCCCTGCTGCTGGGTGTGGATGGCATTTGCGTGATCGGCCACGGCAGCAGCAAGGCGCTGTCGGTGGTGAGTGCCCTGCGGCTGGCCCATTCAGCGGCCAGCCACGGCGTGATGGACGACCTCCACGCCCTCGGCGGCGACAGCCCTGCCAGCGCCCAGCCCAGCACCAGCGACGCGGCCGCCTGTGGTTGACTGACCCGCAAGCAACAGTGGCTGGATTCCAGTGTCAGGCGGCGCAGGCAACTCCCAGAAGCCCAACCGGGGGATGGCACTGGTGGGCAGCGGCAGCGCCCTGCCAAACGCCAGCATCAGCAATGCCCTGCTCGGCCATCGGGTCGAAACCAGCGACGAATGGATCCGCAGCCGCACCGGCATCGGCTCCCGACGGGTGGCCGGCGCGGGCGAGACGGTGACCAGCCTGGCCAGTGCGGCGGCGCTCGCCGCCCTGGAGCAAGCCGGCTGGAGCCCGGCGGACGTGGACCTGATCCTGCTGGCCACCTCCAGCCCCGATGACCTGTTCGGCACCGCCCCGCGGGTGCAGGCGGCGATCGGCGCCCACGCCGCCGTGGCCTTTGATCTCACCGCCGCCTGCAGCGGCTTCCTGTTTGCCCTGATCACCGCCAGCCAGTACATCCGTAGCGGCAGCTTCGAGCGGGTGCTCGTCATCGGCGCCGACCAGCTCAGCCGCTGGGTCGACTGGGACGATCGCAGCACCTGCGTGCTGTTCGGTGACGGGGCCGGGGCCGTGGCCCTTCAGGCCTGTGAGCAGGCCGACGACGGTCTGCTGGCCTTCCGGATGCGCTCCGATGGCAGCCGCAATGCCTGCCTGACCCTGGCCCAGACGCCGGAGCACCGGCCCTTGGTGGCTGGCCTGACCGCCCAGGTGGGGGGCTTCGCTCCGATCCATATGAACGGCCAGGAGGTCTACAAGTTCGCGGTGCGCGAAGTGCCCGCTGTGCTCTCCGAGCTGCTCGAAGCCACCGGCATCAAGGCCTCCGCCCTCGACTGGCTGCTGCTGCACCAGGCCAATCAACGCATCCTCGATGCCGTGGCCGATCGCTTCGCCGTGCCCCAGGAGCGGGTGCTCAGCAACCTGGGCCTCTACGGCAACACCTCCGCAGCCACAATCCCGCTGATGCTCGATGAGGCCGTGCGCGACGGCCGGGTGCAACCGGGTCACCTGCTCGCCAGCAGCGGCTTCGGCGCCGGCCTGAGCTGGGGCGGTGCCCTGCTGCGCTGGAGCGGCCGCCTGGCCTGAGGCGCCCCTGCCGAAGCTGATCGCAGCCGCGATCTAATCTCCTGCCGTTCGATGGTGCGGCGCCGCAATGGGTATTGCCTGGGTGTTTCCTGGTCAGGGCTCGCAGAAAGCCGGCATGGCTGCCCCGGTGCTGGCGTTGCCGGGAGCCCGCGACCGCTTCGCCGCCGCCTCCGAACTGCTGGGCCGCGATCTGCTGGCCATCTGCGCCGGCGCAGCGTCCGGTACGGCGGAGCCGAGCGACCTCAACGACACGCGCAACACCCAGCCGGCCCTGTTCGTGATCGAAAGCCTGCTGGTGGATCACCTGCGCGACCAGGGCCGTCAGGCCGATCTGGTGGCCGGCCACAGCCTCGGCGAACTGGTGGCGCTCTACGCCGCCGGCGTGTTCGACGCCAGCACCGGCCTGGCCCTGATGCAGCGCCGCAGTGAGCTGATGGCTGCCGCCGGCGGCGGCGCCATGACCGCCGTGATCGGCTTCGAGCGCAGCCAACTTGAGGAGCTGGTGGCCGCCCATGAGGGTGTGGTGATCGCCAACGACAACAGCAGCGCCCAGGTGGTGCTCTCCGGCACGCCCGAAGCCGTGGCCAGCGTCAGTGCCCAGCTGAGCTGCAAGCGGGCGATCCCGCTGGCGGTGAGCGGCGCCTTCCACTCCCCCTTGATGGCCGAAGCGGCGGAGGCCTTCGCCATCAGCCTCGCAGCCGTGCCCTTCGCCAAAGCCACGATCCCGGTGCTGAGCAACACCGACCCCACCCCGGAAACCGATGGCGAGAGGCTGAAGCAGCGTCTGGTGAACCAGATGACCAGCGGCGTGCGCTGGCGCGAAACCATGGAGCAGCTCAAGGCCTGCGGCATCGACACCGCCGTGGAGATCGGCCCCGGCACCGTGCTCAGCGGCCTGATCAAACGCGGCTGCGACGGCATCAGCACGGTGCAGATCGCCGCGGCCGCCGACCTGGGACTTTGAGCGACCTCCGCGGCAATGCCATGGGCAGCATGCGGCGGGCCCTGCGCCGCAGCCGCCGG
>CAIZOZ010000385.1 GCA_903934745.1 uncultured cyanobacterium | reverse complement strand
GCATTCCCGACATCGTCAGTGATGGGGTGAACGGCTGCCTCTACGACCCCGATCGCCCCGCCAGTTTTGTGACGGCCGTGGATCGGCTGCTCGGCGATGCCACCACCCGCCGCTCCCTGCGCCTGGCCGCCCGCACGGAGGCAGAACGCTGGGGCTGGGCCGGCGCCACCGACCAACTGCGCCGCTATTACCGCCAGGTGCTCGGCCTGGGGGATCTGCAGCCAGCCAGCTGATCGGCCCTGGGCTATCCAGGCCAAGGCCCCGACCTGACCAGGCCAAGGCCCCGACCGGGGTCGACCATCACGGGCGGGGGCCGCTGCGGAACCAGGTGCTCATCAGCGCCTTGACCATCGGCGCCGCCACCGTGCCGCCGAAGCCGCCGGAGTTCTCGCCGAAAGCCACGATCACCAGATCTGGTCGGCCCGCCGGAGCGTACCCTCCAAACCAGACATGGTCCGGCCGGGGTGGATCCTCTCCGGTGCCGGTTTTGCCAGCCACCGCCGGCAGCGTCGGATCGTTGAGCACCTGACCGGAGCCCTCCGTCACGACCATCCGCAACCCCTGGCGCAACACCCGCAGGGTTTCCGGCTTGAGGGCCAGCCAGTGGCGGGGAGCCGAGTGCTCCACCAGATGGGGAGTCACCAAGGTGCCGCCATTGGCAATGGCGGCGTAGAGCCGGGCCATCTGGATAGGCGTCACGGTCACAGCGCCCTGGCCGATCGCCGAGGTGATCGTGTCGACCGGGGTCCAGGGCTCATGCAGCACCGCTTGCTTCCAAGCTGGATCCCCCAGCAGCCCCTCGCTCTCCTCCTCCCTGAGCTCAATGCCGGTGTGCTGGCCGTAGCCCAGGCGCCGGGCCGCCTTGAACAGCTCCTGGGGGCCCACTTTCAGACCCACCTGATAAAAGAAGCTGTTGCTGCTCACCGCCAGGGCCTTCTGGAAACCGATGAAGCCGAAGGCGCCGTGGTCGCCGTAGCACTGGCCGTAGTAACAGAACTGGGACATCGTCGGCAACCTCGAGTGGGGGCCGAACTTGCCGGATTCGAGCCCGGCGATCGTGGTGACGATCTTGAAGGTGCTGGCCGGCGGGAATCCCTGAAAAGCCCGATTCAGCATCGGCGCATCGGGGCGATTGAGCTCGTTCCACTGGGCCGTGGTGGGCCCCTCCGCGAAGATGTTGGGATCGAAGTTGGGCCGACTGGCCATCGCCCGAATGGCGCCGGTGCGGGGATCCATCGCCACGATCGCCCCCTTGGCGACGGTGAGGAGCGCCCGTTCCGCTGCCCGTTGCAGGTCCAGATCGATGGTGAGGCGCAGATCGCGACCGGCTTTGGCGGGCTTGTCACCCAGCACCCGCTGCACCTGGCCGGCCGCATCCACCTCCAGTTGCTGGCCGCCCCATTCGCCCCGCAGCGAGGCTTCGAACACCTTTTCAAGGCCGCTACGACCGATGCGGTCGCTGAAGCGATAGCCCTTATCGCGCAGTCGCTGGTACTCCTCCTCGGTGATGCTGCTGGTGTAGCCCATCAGATGGGAGGCCAGCCGGCCGCCGGGGTAGGAGCGCAGCACGTCGGCGGCCACCTCAGCTCCTGGCAACAGACCCGCCTGCTCGCGGAAGCGCAGCACCTGCACCGGTGTCAGCGGACCAGCCAGATGGATGCGGAAAGCCTCTGAGTGGCGCTGGCCCTGGCGCCACTGCTGCTCCAGCTGGGCCGCAGGAATAAGCAGCAGCCGGCTGAGCCGCTCTCTCAGCGACGGCCAATCGCGAGGCTCCACCAAGCGAGGCTGGAGATAGAGCTGATACGTGAGTCGGTTGGTGGCCAGCACCCGGCCATGGCGATCCAGCAGGCGTCCCCGCACCGGATCGCGGGGAATCAGGCGAATGCGGTTTTCATCCGCCATCGCCCGGTACTCAGGGCCATGCAGCAATTGCAACCAGGCCAGTCGGGCGGCGATGGCCCCGGAGAACAGCAGCACCACCAGCAGCAGCACCGCCGACTGGGCACCGACACCGGTTTGGCGTGATGACAGGCCGCCGTAGCCCATGTCAACGGCGCGTGCCGGCGGCCTCAGTGGCCTCAGTGGCGACCAGACCCTGCTCCAGCAAGCTGAGACGCGAAGCGATCCGGGCCAGGGCACTCTGGAGTTCGGCCGGATCGGCGCGCTCCAGCGGCTCACTGGGCTCGACATCGCGAACCTCCACCTTCATCACCGGATTGCCAAGACCAGGCTGAAACCGATCCAGACCTTCCCGCAACTGGGAAGCCACGGGCTCCCCCTCCTGACGCAACTGCCCAAGCGGATCGGCACTGCTGCCATCGAAGGCCGCCAGCACCTCCCTGGGCCCGCCGCGGCGGGCGCGATCCACCATGGCCACACCAACGGGAAGCACGTCCTGCATCAGCGTCAGCCGCAGAGCATCCAGGGGATCGGCAGCCATGGCCAGGGAAGTGGTAACAGGATGCTGACAGTCTGACGCGCCGGGCCACACCCGAGGGCTTGGTTCAGACGGCGGGTCGCTGAAGGCCGGGATCGACGATCGTCGGCGGGCACAAGCGCTGACTGCCGAACCACCAGCCCGCCGCGACGGCGATCACCAGCAGGGCCGAAAGGGGCATCAGCGACTGGCGGGTGGTGTCAAGCGCAAACCATTCCAGCCAGCCCCGCAGCGCCCGGTCCCGATCGAAGCGCCGGCGCTCCCGTTTCTGCTCCTGGAGGCGACGGTTCAGAGCCCGCTCGACCCAGCGCTCGAAGGCCTTCTTCTTGGTGACCGCCATCTTGCGCTCCACCTCGAGCAGATGGCCGGCAGTGAGCTCGGGGTTGAAGGTGATGATCAACTCCAGGCTCTTGAGAAACATCTCCACAGCACTGTCCTTGACGGCACGCAGCTCCGGCTCGATCTGGTCCCAGTCGAGCTCTGGATAAAAACGCAGGCGGTTGGCCTCGATCTGTTCTTCGGGAAGCTGGCCGGGCTCCCTCAGCCAGCGATCGGTGTTGGCGTCGAAGCGGCGCCAGTAGAGGAAGGGATTGAGGAAGATGGTTTTACCGGCCAGCACGATGCTGTCCTGCTGGAGGCGGCGCTGCAGTTGCACGTCCTGCTCGGCACCGCTGGGGCTGGTGGCGGAGGACGACGTACTGAGGCCAGGAGGTACGGCAGTCACGGGCCAGGGGATCGGTGTCTGATGGTATCGGTGGCAAGCTGCCTGGGCCAGTCCAGGCAGCGAACAGGTTGGCGGGCTGGACCGCCTTCAACCGCAGGACCAGGGGCAGGTCGCTGGCCGTCGGGTGCACGCTCGCCAAGCGCTTGCTTGCCAACCTGCTCAGGCCGGAGCCCCCAGGCCCACGGACTCAGGTCCAGAGCCAGGTGGAACCTGGGCGCGGCAGGGTTCAGCGGCAGGATTCAGCCCCAGTGTCGAACGCCATCACCAGGCGCCAGTTCCTTATTCCCACTCGATCGTGCCGGGGGGCTTGCTGGTGATGTCATACACCACCCGATTGACGCCGCGCACCTCGTTGACGATGCGGTTGGAGATCAGTTCGAGCAGGTCGTAGGGCAGGCGCGACCAAT
>CAIZOZ010000384.1 GCA_903934745.1 uncultured cyanobacterium | reverse complement strand
TGATTGGGGTCAATTGTCAAGCTGATCCCATGGTGTGATGGCCAGCACTTTCGCTGTCCTCGCTGTTGGGCCGCTCTGTCGCCGGCGACACATCAGAGGGTATCGATCGGACTCGAATCGGACGCCTTTGCCCTTTAACTTCTATCTGCTTTCCTAGGGAAGCTTCCTCTTTTTGGTGTGAGGATCAAATGAATCTGTTCCAGCAATTGCTGTTGACTCCCGTGGCGCTTGGCCTGGTTGCCCCCGTGGCTGCCTCCGCGTCCGAGTTGAATCTCAGCGATGTCAATCGCTACACGCCCACCGCGAGTGCCGCCCAGGTCACCAGCGTCAGCCAATTTTCGGATGTACAGCCCACCGACTGGGCCTACCAGGCCCTGACCAACCTGGTGGAGCAGTACGGCTGCGTCGCTGGCTATCCCAATGGCACCTTCAAGGGTGGCCAGGCCATGACCCGCTACGAAGCGGCAGCCCTGCTCAATGCCTGTCTCGATCGCGTCACTGAGGTGACCGACGAGCTCAAGAAGCTGATGGAGGAGTTCCAGGAGGAGCTCGCCTTGCTGCGCGGTCGGGTTGATCGCCTTGAGGCCAAGGTGGGTGAGCTTGAAGCTACCCAGTTCTCCACCACCACCAAGCTTCAGGGTGATACGGTCTTCGTGCTGGGCGCCCCCGCCTTCGGCGGTAGCCAGGACTTCAACAGCACAGCCAACGGTTCGGGTTACAAGGTTGACAAAAATGGCAATGACGTAACCCCGCCGACCGCTAACTCGGCTAAGTACGCCAAAACCAACTCCAAGAACTGGGGCGCCACGACGTTCAACTATGATGTCCGCCTGAACCTCAACACGAGCTTCACTGGCAAGGATCTGCTCTATACCCGTCTGCGTGCTGGCAACTTCTTCAACAGCGCTTTTAACGGTAATCCTTATAACCTGATGGCCCTGGATCGGGCCTTCTCCGCCAACTCCGGTACCAATGGTCTCGGTGGCAATGGCAACGACCTCGTCGCCATCGATCGTCTCTACTATCGCTTCCCGATCGGGAAGGAATTTACCGCTCTGCTCGGTGCCAAAGCTCGTAACACCGAATTTCTGGCGATCGAGCCCTCCTACTACCGGAGCGGGATCCTCGATGTGTTCACCCTGCACGGTGCTCCTGGCGTCTACAACAAGGCCACCGGTGCCACGGCTGGCTTGATGTGGAAGCAGACGGTGAAGAAGGGCAATCCCTACTTCGCGGCGTCCACCAGCTACGTCGCCCCTCGGGGTGATGTGGGCGATCCCAACGCCGGCGGCATCATGACCGACGCCAGCGGCGGTAGCTTCACCACCCAGATCGGTTTGGCCGCCAAGCAGTGGGCCCTTACCGCTGCCTGGCGTTACGGGCAATGCGCCGACAACATGACCCGTCGCGGCACCCAATTCGCCCGCCAAAGCCTCGATTGCTCTTGGACGGCCGGCAACGCCCTGAACGATGGTGGTGCCGCGTACTCCAATAACTTCGCCCTCACCGGCGCCTGGCAGCCGGCTAAGGGCGGCACCTGGATCCCCTCGATCAGCGTCGGCTGGGGCATCAGCTCCATTGCTCAGGCTGACTACGTTGTCGATCCCAGCTACGGCAACAAGGACAACATCAGCCAGACCCAGTCCTGGCAGGTGGGCCTCCAGTGGGCCGATGCCTTCGTCAAGGGCAACTCCGCCGGGATGGTCGTGGGTCAGCCCACCTTCGTCACCGGCCTGAAAAACTCTGATTGCCAAGACGAAGGTTGCGGTGCTCCTAACGACGGCAACTACGCTCTGGAAGCCTTCTACAAGTTCCAGGTCACCAACAACATCAGCATCACCCCGGCGCTGTTCTATCTGAGCCGTCCTAACGGTCAGTACACCGCCAACGGCGAGACCAACAATGTCTTCGGTGGTCTGGTGCAGACCCAGTTCAAGTTCTGATCAACGGATCGGAATCTGCTTGGACCCGCTCCTTACGCCCGGGTCTCCAGAGTTCTCGCCCCCCGCTTGCGGGGGGCTTTTTGTTGGCAGCAGCAACGCCGCCGGGGCCGCAGTTGGCCGATGATGGCGGCGAACGATTGAAGCTCTCGTGTCAGGCCAGCGCAGCCGCCTTGCTCCCCAGCCGGCTGGGGTTGATCACTACGCCGTTCTGGGGGTGTCGCCATTGGCGACGGCGGCCCAGATCAAGGCCGCCTATCGGGCCCTGGTGAAGCTTCACCATCCTGATCTCGGTGGTGATGATCAGCGGATCCTGGCCCTCAATGCCGCCTGGGAGGCCCTGCGCGATGGCCCGCGTCGCCG
>CAIZOZ010000383.1 GCA_903934745.1 uncultured cyanobacterium | reverse complement strand
TCTCAACCGACGGGACCACGCCACTGCTGCGGGCGGTGGTGCGTAACACCGGCACCGTCCAGGCCGCCATCGCCCTCACTGTCTCCGCCGTGGTGCTGGCGCCCTGAGATGAGCCGCACCCTGATCGACATCAGCCGCCTCGGCACCGACACCACCTGGCCCTTGGTGGCGGTGGAGGTGAATGGCTATCTGCAGAACTGGATCACCGCCGCCAATGCCCAGGTGAGCCAGCACCAGCTGCGTCTGGCCACCGCCCCCAACCCCACGGCCACTGCCACTGATCCCTGTGGCTGGCGCCTGGAGGCAACCCTCGCCCAGCTCACCCCAGGCGGCGCGCCGGCGGTGCTGCTCCTCGAGGTGTTCCTCACCGGCACCACCCTGCAGATCAGGCCCGGCATCGGCAACAGCGAGCCGTTCGTCGGGGCCGATTCCCAGCAAGGCTGGGTGTACCCGGCCGGTGATGTGGGGCTGAGCAGCGGCAGCTGGAGCACCACGCCGCTGCCGTTCAACGCGCAGGTGGGCTGGTCGCTGGCACCAGGGGCCGAATACTTCGTCTTTGCCTACAGCCAGCACCGATTCACCAACCGCCAGGCGGTGCCGATGCTGATCGCCCGCGATCAGGTGTCTGGCCACTGGATCTTGGCGGCCTCACCCCCCTCCACCATCTTTGATGCGCTGCGGGCGGTGAGCTGGAACGCCCGCTCCGGCCAGCCCTCAGGCTCCCGGACCCTGCTGCGCGAAAACTCCTCCACCCCGATCCAGATCCGCCAGCCGGCCGAGCTGGTGCTCGCCACCACCGACTGGAGCTACTACGAGAGCGCCAACGAACCGGCCCAGTTCTGGGAGCCGCTGCTGCTGCCGACGGACTTCGCGGCGCTGAATCTCAGCAGCGGGGCGATGAGCTACTTCAAGCCGCCCGATGGCAGCGAATGGTTGGCGATCGGCGGTCATGGCCTCCTGCTTCGCACCAAAGACCCCACCCCAACTGCGGGGCCGACGCCATGACTTATCAGGTGTTCTGCCAGTCCTTCGCACCGGGCAGCTGGAAATGGACCGGCAAGGACCCCGCCGGGGTGGGCATGCAGCTCGACGCCGCCTTCCGGGCCTTTGCCGCTCTGGTGAACGCTCTCCCCAATAACGCCAGCACGCAGCTTTCTGTCATCCGCTCCCACGCCGATGCCACCGCCAACCGTTGGGGCTACACCTGGCAGCTGGGCCACCCCGTTGAACTGGCGCACCTCTGGTTCCTCACCGAAACCACCGGGACCGTCCCGCAAGGCGACACGCAGAGCAGCAGCAGCGCGGTCTTTGGCAGCGCCCTGGCCAGCACCTTCACGAACAACACCAGCAACGGCGGCTACGGCTCCTACAGCAACTCCAGCGCCTACGGCACCGGCCTGGCCTACCTCGACAGCACCGCCGCAGGGGCCACCGCCATCGGCGCGATCCTGCTGATCGCCCAGGACACGACCCCCGGTCAGGAATTCTTCTGCTGGGCCCTCAAGACCCATGGCGGTAACGATGACCTGCACCGCGACTGCTGCCACGCCCTCTACAAGAGCCCTGGCACCACGGGGTGGAACTCGATCGCCGTCTTCCCCCGCACCACCAAGCAGTTCTACGGGCAGGTGTTGCTGCACGGCTATTCGGGCAACCGCTTTGGCGGCCTGCCCTCGGCGATCAGCAGCAGCATCCATGCCAATGGCCACCAGCTGCGCAGCAGCATTGCCCTGAGCCACTACGACTTCACTCTCCAGGCCCAGGGCCTGTTCGATTCCCCGCCACCGTTGATCCAGCTGCCGGTGCCGCTGTTCATCGGCTCCACCAGCACCCGCGGCGCCAGCAACCATTTCGGCAAGGTGACCCGCCCCGATGGGGTGATGCTGCAGCTGGGCCAGCGCTCCACCGAACGGGACGTGTGGCTGTGGGTGCCCAGTGGCAACAGCCACAACCAGGCCAGCCCCTGGATCTCACCTCTGGCCCTGAGCCACTGGCGGGAGTGCAACGAGCTGCACTTCATCAGCGGCCTGCCGCCGCTGAGCATCCAGCTGATCACCGGCACGGCCGATTTCATCCGCCACTTCCCGCCGATGAGTGCCATGGGTGCCCGCCAGCATCC
>CAIZOZ010000382.1 GCA_903934745.1 uncultured cyanobacterium | reverse complement strand
GCAGCAAGGCCAGCCAGTCGAGCGGTGCCATCGCATCGATCGGATCCATGGCTCAGCGAGCGGCAGCGGTCATGGAAGCACCGCGGGCCACCCCTGCCGCACCAGCAGCAGCGAGAAGGAGGGCTGCTCCTCGGCCGCCACGGCGGCGGCGGCCCCAAGCAGCTGATCGGGCCAGCCCACCCGCTGGGCAAACAGGGCCTGATCCAGCAGGCCCCGGGCCTCCAGGATCGGCCGCACCCAGGCCCAGCGATGGCCGAGCTTGAGCAGGCCCAGCAGCCACTGCTCCCGGGCGGCCAGGGCCAGCAGGGCCTCCAGGGCCTCGGGGCTTTCGGGGGTGGGCCGGATCAACAACCCCTCCTGCTGCATCGCCAGGGGAAAAGCCCCGGCGGCGGCCGCGGCAGCCACGGCGCTGATGCCCGGCAGCAGGTGCACCGGGCAATCGGGATGGTGCTGCTGCAGGGCCAGCAGCACGTAGCTGGCCGTGGCGAACAGGGACACATCCCCCTCGCAGAGCAGCACGACGCTGTGACCGGCCGCCACCGGAGCGGCGAGCTGGTCGGCGGCGGCCAGCCAGGCCTGCCGGCGCGGTTCGGTGGCAGCCACCATCGGGAACACCAGGGGCAGCCGGCTCTGCTGGGGCCCGATCCAGGGGGCGGCGATCGTGGCGGCCATGCCCTCGCCGCCCTCGCGGGCCACCGGATAGGCCACCAGATCCGCGGCGGCGATGGCCCGCACCGCCGCCACCGTCAGCAGGTCGGGATCCCCGGGCCCCACCCCCACCAGGGTGAGACCGGGAGCGGTCGACAGGGGAGGAAAGGACAGGGGCTGGGTCAGGAGGGAAAAGCGCCGGTGAGCGGACGGCCTGAGCCACCGTTTCTAGGCTGCCGGCATCCGTCCCCTGCCCGCCAGCAATGAGTCTGCTCGCCATCTACACCGACGACAGCGCCTCCCCCCAACTAGTCAGCCAGGACGCTGCAGTGATCGCGAGGGAGCTGGCCGCCCGCGGCATCGGTTTCGAGCGCTGGCCGGCCCAGGCCGCCCTCGCCGACGACGCCGACACTGAGGCGATCCTGGCGGCGTACGCCAGCGAGATCGCCCGGGTCCAGGCCGATGGCGGCTACGGCACGGTCGATGCGATCCGTTTGGGCCCAGACCATCCCGATCGGCTGGCCCTGCGCCAGAAGTTCCTGGCCGAGCACACCCACGCCGAAGCTGAGGTGCGCTTCTTTGTGGAGGGCCGCGGTCTGTTCTGCCTGCACCTGGGCCAGGAGGTGCTGCAGCTGATCTGCGAGCGCAACGACTGGATCCGCGTGCCGGCCGGCACCCGCCACTGGTTCGACATGGGTCCAGAGCCCAGCTTCTGCGCCCTGCGCTTCTTCGACAACACCGAGGGCTGGGTGGCCCGGTTCAGCGGCGATGCCATCGCCGAGCGTTACCCAATGCTTGATGTCCTGTTGGCCAGCGCCAGCTGAGTGGGGCCTTCGGCTGCTCCGCACAGCAGCGGCCGCAGCCCCACGACCCCTGAACGGCCGCTTAGATCAGATCAGATCAGATCGGTGCCTTCACCGCCGGGCAGGGGTTGGGGCCGAACATGCCGGTGAGCTTCTGGGTGCCCATGGCGTAAACCTGCTGGGCCTGGGCCGCACTGCTGGCGGCCGCGGCGCTGAGCTTGCTGGCGAAGGTGCTGCAAGCCTGCTGCTGCTCGGCACTGGGGGCAGCAGCGGCCGCTGGGGCGGCGGGGCGAACCGCTGGCGCAGCCGCCGGCACCACGGCCGGAGCAGCAGCAGCTGGTGCCCCGACTGGAGCCACGACCGGTGCCGCGACAGCGGCGCCCGGTGCAACCGCCACCGGCGCCGGAATATCGCCGCAGGGGTTTTCGCCGAATTTGGCCACCAGGGCCAACACCCCCTGCTGATAGATCTGCTGAGCCATCGCTGGATTGCCGCTGGCTTCCTTGAGCTTGCCGGCGAACGTCTCACAGGCCTTGCGTTCCTGAAAGCGCCGGGCAATGGGTCCGGCCTGGCTGGGGGCGGGCAGCAGGCTGGCGCCCAGCAGCAGGGTCACAAACCCGAGGCTGGCCATTGCGCTGGTGATCGAGCGGCCGCGGCTCTGGCAGGGGCTGTGACTGTTGCAGCTCAACATCGGCAGGGTCCTGATCGGTTGCTCCATAGAAGCGCGGCCGGCTGGGGGAGGGAAGGAAGGTGGACAGCCGCAGACGATCGTCGTTCGCCGACCAGATCAGCGCATGGGTGTCAAGCAGGATCACGCCAGGGCGTCTCAGCCAGGGGATGGTCGTGGCCACTGATTTGACGACACACCCTCCCAGCCAGAGGCTCAGAACTAGGCAAGGGTACTGCTTTTTGCCGTACCATCAGTCTCGCAGCGCTGGGGAGTGATGGCCACCACCGATCGCCTGGATCTGAAGCTCTCCAGCAGCGATAAACAGCTCCTCCAGCAAGCGGCCGCGATCGAAGGCATCTCCGTCGCTGCTTTTGTGCGCTTAGCCGCCAAGCAACGGGCCGCGGAAGCGATCCAGCTCGATCGGGCCATTTCTCTCTCCCGCCGCGACTACGAAACCTTCCAAGCCGCCCTGGCTGAACCGTTCCGCCCCAACGAAGTCTTGCTGCAAGCGTTGAACCAGGTTCAGACCCGCGTCCAGCGTGTTTGAAGAGCAGCTGCTCGATCCCAAGCGGCACGATCGCTCTGGCTTTGCCTGCGGCGAGCCGGCGTTGAATGCCTTTCTGCAGCGCCACGCCCACCAGAACATGCGCAAGGGCATCAGCCAGACCTGGGTGCTGGTGCCTCAAGACGAACCCATCACGATCGCCGGCTACTACTGCTTGGCTCCAGCGGAGGTCGACCTTGCCAACCTCCAACCCGCCGATGCCCGGCCCCTTCCCCCCTATCCCATCCCCTGTTTTCGGATGGGCCGATTAGCGCGAGCTCTCCGTTGGCGTGGAGAAGGTATCGGCGCGTTGCTGATCGGCCTTGCGGTCGAACGCGCTCTGCAGGCTCGCCAGTCCGTGGGCGGCTACGCCCTGATTGTGGATGCCAAAGGAGAAGAGGCCAAAACCTTCTACCGCCGCCACGGCTTCCGGCCGCACCTCGACACCCCGAACAGCCTTTACCTGCCATTAGGAGGGCAGGAGAAAACTACGCGGGCCTAGCTGGCCTCCACTTGACGGCAGGGCCGCGGACGGGCGGCCCATCCACACGCCAGGACGACCACGGTCATACGACTGTCTCGATCCTGGCCAAGGCGATGCTCGGGTTGGCCGCTGAGGGCAAAAACCGTTGCGGGGCTAGGCCTGGCCAGGTAATCGAGCGGATCACGCCGGGGTGCACCAGCAGGGCTCCCACGAGCGGACAGGGGCGCCGCAACAGGACTGTGTGCTTTTGTTGCGGTTCATTTGTGGTGCAATAGTGATAGTGGTATATCTCCAGGGCTTTAAAGCTTAGCAATCACTGTGACTGATCCGATGCACGCAAATCACCGCCGCCACAGGGTGACGCTGGCCAAGTCAGCACTTGGGGCTGCAGTTGCATGGGGGGCACTGACCGCCGGCCAGGCCCAAGCGTTCGTCGTAAATGTGGGGGGAGTAAATTATGATGTCACCACATTCGGCCCCGATAGCTATGATAATAATATCTCGAAGTTCGCACTGCCGGCTAATGGGGGAGTGATGCCTTGGTGGAACGATCAAACACTGGCCAATGATTTTGCCGTAGCTTTGGGGACATCGCTTGGCACACCGAATCCCAACAGCTATGGCCCCTATTTCGCGTATACCCTCCCCATCGGCTTTCCTGTTGTGTCTTCGGTATATAGAACTGCTTTCAGTGGCGGTGGTCGAAATGACTTACGCTCCGATACCGCCATAACCTGGGCCCAAGTAGTTCCTGTGTCGGCCCCTGTCCCTGGCCCCATACCTGCCTTTGGAGCCGCCGCTGCCTTCGGCTTCAGCCGCAAGCTGAGGAATCGCATCAATGCCAG
>CAIZOZ010000381.1 GCA_903934745.1 uncultured cyanobacterium | reverse complement strand
GGCGATCGTCTTTGCCCGCGTGAGCAGCTGGCCCAGGTCGGTGCCGGCCTCTTCGCAGAGCTGGTAATCGGCCGCCCCCGGCACCTGGCGAATGCGCAGCGGCTCAAAGGCACTCTTCTGGCCGAGGCTGCGTAGCTGGCTGGCCACGGTGTCGATCGCCTCGTCGTTGCCACCAAAGGCGTCGTAGCAGCCCACCCACTGCCTGGGCTGCAGGGCTGCCAGCAGGGTGCCGATGGCGCTCTGGAGCTCGGTATCGGGCTGGGCGGGCCAGGTGGGCACCACCACGGCGGCCGCCTCGCCGATCAGGGCGGCCAGCTCCTGGGCATCGGTGGCGCGCAGATCCACCAGCTGCACCTGGGCATCGGCTTTGCCGATGCCGCGGGCGATCGCCTGGCTGAGCCGGTCGCAGAAGCCGTACTGGCTCACGTAGCAGACGGCTGCATAGGCCTCGCCCTTGCTGCGATCCCGGCTCCAATCGCCGTAGTCCCCCAGCCAGAGGCTGAGGTGATGGCGCAACAACGGGCCGTGACCCACCGCCACGGTGGTGATCGCCGGCAGGCTGTCCATGCGTTTGAGCGCCTGCAGCACGCTGCGGGCATTGGGGCCCATCAGGCAGTCGTAATAGAAGCGGAAGTCTGGGGCGATGGCGCCGGGATCGCTGTCGAACAGCTCCTCGGAGCAGTAGTGCAGGCCGAAGGCATCGCAGGTGTAGAGGATGCCGGTGCCGTGATCAAACGAGAAGATCGTGTCGGGCCAGTGCAGGTTCGGCGCACTGAGGAACTCGAAGCGGTGGCTCACGCCACTCTCAGGGTTGGTGCCCAGATCCAGCTCCTCGCCGCTCTTGACGGCCCTGCTGCGGAATGGCCGGTGCACCTGGTTTTCCAGGAACTGAATCGCCACCTTGGAGGCCACGATCTCGATCTCGGGGTTGAGATCAAGCAGATGACCGATCAGGCCGGAATGGTCTGGTTCGGTGTGGGAGACGATCAGATGGTCGATCGTGTTCGGGTCGATCTGTTGCTGCAGCAACGGCAGCCAGGTGGCCTCGAATTTGAGATGGCTGGTGTCGATCAGCGCCGTGCGTTCACCCCGCACCAGAAAGGCGTTGTAGGTGGTGCCGTTGCGCAGGCCGAACTCGATGTCAAAGCGGCTGCGATCCCAGTCGAGCGAGCGGATCGTGGTGGTGTCGGGGCCGATGGCTTCGCACTGCAGGCTCAGCCGGCCGGTGGTCGCCGGGTTGGGGCTGGTGCTCGGGGGGGCGGAGAGGGGCATGGCCTGCGTCTCTGCGGCTGGTTGGCGCGACTGTAGGCAGGGTGCGGAGGGTGGTGGCGAACGGCGAGGCCCTGGCCTTGCGCCCAAGCAAAAGCCCCGGCAGCGAGAGCGGCCGGGGCGAGGTCTTCGTGGGTGGGGCTGCTGGACTCGGTGGCGGAACCCACCCGGGAATCAGGCCTCCACCTTGACGCTGACCGTGGTCATCGTCTGGGCTTTGGGGGCCTTCACGGTCAGCAGGCCGTCGCGGTATTGGGCTTCGAGGCCCTCCCGCTGGATGCCGCCGGGGAAGCGGAAGCTGCGGCTCCAGGTGCCGTAGCGAACCTCACTGAGCAGGGTGCCGCGGCCAGCTCCAGCATCAGGGCTGTCGCTGCCGGTCGGGGCCGGCTGGCGGCTGCGGCGCTCGGCCGAAATGATCAGGCTGCGATCGGTGGCTTTGACGTCGATGCTGTCCTTGTCGACGCCGGGCAGTTCCAGGGTGATTTCGTAGGCCTGGGGGGTGTCGATCACCTCGGCGGCCGGCACGCGCTCGGCGGTCTGCAGCTGCTGCTCGAGGCGGTCGAAGAGATCAAAGGGGGAATGGCGCAGGGTGAGCATGGCGATTGGCCTCAGAAGGGGGCGGGAGGCACCCGCAGAGCCAATGTGCCGGCCCTGAATCAGCCGGCAGAGGGCGAGAACCGTCCGCCCTGGTTCGGCGTGCACCCGTGGGTTCGGTTGCCCCACCAGGGTTGGTGCGAGAACCGATTCAGAGCCACCACCAGCTCTCGAAGCTGGCTGCCTGGCCGCAGGCTTGGCCGGCGCCGTCACGCAGGCTCCAGACCCGGGCGCCCTGGATTTGGAAGCGGCGGCCGTCGCTGTCGATGCGGATGCCGCGGTAGCCGGAAATCGCCTCTTCGGCGTGGGCCTGGTTGAGCGCGGCAGACCTGGAGCGCCGTTGGTCGGTGGGCGCGGTCAGGCGCGAGGGCATGCCCACCAAGCTGTCCCAGTCGCGGCGCCAGAGGCGCAGGGCCGTGCGGTTGGCGTAGATCAGGCGGGGATCGGCGCCACCGTCATGGGCGAGCACCGCGGCGGTGGCGATGAACAGCTCCTGGGCGCACTGACGAGGGGAGCGGTCCGCCGTGCAACCGGCCAGCAGGGGGTGGCCGAAGGCGCACTGGTGCGAGCTCAGGATCGCGTTGGCCAGCGCCAGGCGCTCCGGTGTCAGCCAGGCCGCTTCGTTCACGCGGCACTGCCCTGGCCAGCCTTGTCCTGGTCAGCCGTGGCCTCGTCCACGCCCTTGTCGGCGCCGGCGGCCATGGCCCGCACCATGGCCAGCTGGCCCATGCTGGTGCCCTGCTGGCGCAGCCGCTCGAGGAATTGCAGGTTGGCTTGCGGGAACCGCGGATCAATGGCCAGGGGCAGGGGGCCGGCACCATCGAGGCCCAGCTCCCCTTCCAACGCCGGCGTGATCACCACCAGATCGGGATCGAGGGCCGCGTCGTAACGCCACCAGCGCACCGGATCGCCGATGGAAGCATGGAGCGGGTGGGGGGCCTGGCTGATGGCGCTGGTGATCCCGGCGCGGCGCCGGCCGGCCAGTTCAGCCAGCAGTTGGTTGCGGGTGCGGCCGCGCAGCTGGAACAGCACGAAGGGGTCTTCGCTGAAGCGATCCCCCATCAGGTAGTAGACGGCGCTGGTGTGTTTGCAGGGGTTGGCCTTGTCCGGGCAGCTGCACTCGCTACGCACTTCCTGCAGCTTGAAGGGAAACAGGCGCTTGCCGCTGGCGGCGAAGGCCCGCTCGATGTCCTCGGGCATGATGCCGGCCAGCAACTGGGCCGACCAGCGGGCCTTCTGGCTGAGGGCTTCGAGCACATAGCCCCAGTCCTCGTCGTTGAGCACGTCGAGCCAGAGCTTCACCTTGTAGGGATCTTTTTCGGTGCCCTGCACCCGCGCGTGCACGCGCCGCCCTTCGAAGCGGATCGACAACACGTTGCCGGAGCGGGCGTAGTCCCAGGCGCGCTCCAGCCGTTTTTTGTAGCGGTAGGAGTTGATCAGCTCCATCCAGTGCACCACCCACCAGGGCTGCTGGCCCAGGCCGTCCTGGCCTAGCTGGGTGGTGATGGCGGGGGTGATACCGGAGGGAGAGAGGGTCATGGCGAAGATGCCTGGATCCCACTCTGCCCGCTGGAGGCGCGGGGCTCCAGCGGGGGGCCGCGCGGCTTCGCTTAGGCGGGCACGGAAAGGAGAGGGTTGGACACCGCAAGGGAGGTGATGGAAAGGATGTTGTCGTCGAAATCGAAGTCTCCCTTGCCGGCGAGATCTTCGAAGCCGAGGGTGTTCAGGCCCATCAGGCGAGTATGGACAAGGCCGTCGGCATTTTTGCTGGTGCCGCCCAGGTAGAAGGCCTTCTCGGCTTCGCTGGCGGTGAGGGAGCTCCCATTCGCTACCAGGTAGGGCAGGAGAACGTAATTGGAGAGATCGACGGCTGCCCCCAGCTCAAAGCTGGCCTCCACGACGCCGGTGCTGAGGTCCGCGATCGAGGCGGACCAGACGTCGTGCTTCACGACAGCCTGCTGGTAATCAAGGATGGGTGCAGACCAGGCCCCCTTCTTCACTGGCAGGCCAGTGAGCGGATCGACGACGTCGCCGCTGCGGTTCGCCATAGAT
>CAIZOZ010000380.1 GCA_903934745.1 uncultured cyanobacterium | reverse complement strand
GGACTTCGCAGCCCTCAACCTGAGCAGTGCGGCGATGAGCTACTTCAAGCCGCCCGATGGCAGCGAGTGGCTGGCGATCGGCGGTCATGGCCTGCTGCTGCGCACCAAGGACGCAGCTCCCTCCACACCAGCAGCGCCATGACCTATCAGGTGTTCTGTCAGAGCTTTTCGCCGGGCAGCTGGAAGTGGACCAGCAAGGACCCCTCCGGGGTGGGGATGCGCCTCGATGCCGCCTTCCGGGCCTTTGCGGCGCTCGTCAATGCCCTGCCGAACAACGCCAGCACGCCCCTGTCGGTGGTGCGGAGCCATGCCGATGCCACCGCCAACCGCTGGGGCTACACCTGGCAGCTCGGCCATCCTGTCGAGCCCGCCCATCTCTGGTTCTTGGTGGAGAGCCCCACTGCCAGCGGCACCATTCCCCAGGGCGATTCCCAGAGCAGCAGCAGTGCCCAGTTCGGCAGTGCACTGGCGAGCACCTACACCAGCAGCACCGCCAATGGCGGCTACGGCTCCTACAGCAACTCCACCGGCTACAGCACTGGCCTGGCCTACCTCGACAGCACCCTCACCGGGGCCACCTCCATCGGCGCCATCCTGTTGATCGCCCAGGACACCACCCCCGGCAAAAAATTCTTCTGCTGGACCCTCAAAACCCATGGCGGCAACGACGACCTGCACCGCGACAGCTGCCATGCCCTCTACAAAAGTCCCGGCACCACAGGCTGGAACTCGATCGCCGTCTTCCCTCGCACCACCAAGCAGTTCTACGGGCAGGTGGTGCTGCACGGCTATTCGGGCAGCCGCTTTGGCGGTCTGCCTTCTGCCATCAGCAGCAGCCTCCACGCCAATGGCCACCAGCTACGCAGCGGCATCGCCCTGGGCCATGTCGACGTCGTTCTCCAGAGCCAGGGCCTATTTGATTCCCCACCACCGTTGATCCAGCTGCCGGCGCCGCTGTTCATCGGTTCCACCTCCATCCGCGGCGCCAGCAACCATTTCGGCAAGGTGACCCGCCCCGATGGCGTGATGCTGCAACTGGGCCAGCGCTCCACCGAACGGGACGTGTGGCTGTGGGTGCCCAGTGGCAACAGCCACAACCAGGCCAGCCCCTGGATCTCACCTCTGGCCCTGAGCCACTGGCGGGAGTGCAATGAGCTCCACTTCATCAGCGGCCTGCCGCCCCAGGGCCTGCCCCATTGGGGCATCCAGCTGATCACCGGCACGGCGGACTTCATCCGCCACTTCCCAGCGATGAGCGCCATTGGTGCCCGCCAGCACCCGCAGCAGGGACCGCTGCTCTCGAGTTCGGGTGGTGGTGGTGAAGGTGGTGGTGGCAGTGGGGAAACGGGTGGGGGCGCTGCGCGTCCTTCAACAGGGCTGCTCTGGCCTCGGGGGCTGTGAGGCCGTATTGAACGCCGCACCTGATGCCGCGGGGCGCCGATCAACGTTGCCGGGTGCTGAGCGTTCGGCGGATGTCCTTGAGCAGCAGCACCAAGTGCAAAGGATCGGTGGGTGAGCGCTCAAACTCCGGGATCAGGTGCTCATAGAAGCCCCGGGCCTGCTCGGATTCGGCATGGACCAGCAAGCCGCGGCAGCCGATGGCTTCGCTGAGGCTGGCGACCCGGGTGATCACATCCAGCAGCAGGGCAGCACCGAGGCCCTGGCCTTCATGGCCTATGTCCACCCCCAGGCGGGCGAGCAACGCCACAGGTTGGGGGTAGCGGCCGGCCCCACGGCGTACCCGCTCCGGCAGATCGGCGATCGCCACGCTCGCCATGCACCAGGCGTAATACGCGACCACAACAGGTTGATCCACCTCGGTGACCACAAAGACGCGGGTGGTGCCACTGCCATGGGCCTGCTTGGCCACCTCCACCAGCCAGGCGGTCTGCTCCTCCGATCGGCAGCAGAAGCCGGCGAGCTGGTGGCGGGCTGCCAGCAGCACCGGCGGCTGATAGCGGCTCATGCCTGGGGGGCATCCGCCGCTGGATTCCCAAACGGCGAGGGCCGCTCCAGCAGACGCACGAGGCCCGGCAGGCTGCGGGCCGGGCGGTTGTTGATCCGCTCCCACTCCTGCTGGCCGGCGGTATCGAGCAGGAAGTGCTCACGATCGGCCAGCACCCGCTGGGCCGCCAGGCGCCCCTGGGCGAGCAGAAAGGAACTGCGGTCGGTGCCGAGGGCAGCGGCGGCCCGATCCAGCAGGTTGCGGTCGTCTTCTGATGCCCTGAGCTCAATTCGGCTGGTCTTGGCCGGGCGGTGGCCCTGCGGCTTGGTGCTGGTCAAGGCATCAACCGCCCGCAACGTACGGACAGTGTACGGCGCCCATCAATGGAAGGGTGCTGCAGCCTCCGCTGACGTGAGCAGGAAGCGTCACCAGGGTCTGCCGATCCAGCAAGGCTGGGGAACTGCAGGTCACCCACCAGGCCCCTACCGGGCCTGCACCAACCTCCCCCGCAAGTGTTCTTGCTCGGAGCTCTTGGCCGGCAGGGGCGATCCGCGCAGGATGGCTTCGATGCGCTCCACCAGGTATTGGGGCACCATCTCGCCAGCTACCCGCTCGCGGGGCAGCAGAAAGGTGGCCCCAGCGAGCGGATTCCACTGGGCAGATTCCTGATGCAGAAGCCGCCCGCCCTTGCCACTTTTCTCAAAGCGCACCAGCTAGCCCTGATTGGGGCAGGCATGGAGGGTGACGCGCCAGCGGATCCCGCTCTGGATCACATCATGGAGAACCTGGACCTGGGCCATGGCCATAACGGCGGAGGACCCGACCCACAGGCGGCGCCGCGCAAGGGCTGGCCAGGATCCATGCCGCCTGGACCCAATGGCAACCGAGACCCTGCGGCGGCCAGCTTGCGGAGCCCTTGCGCGAGTGCCGCAG
>CAIZOZ010000379.1 GCA_903934745.1 uncultured cyanobacterium | reverse complement strand
GCAGCCCTGTTTGAGCGGCTCGGTTGGCCGGTGCGGGTGCTGGAATCTTCGCCGGCCAACATCAAGCTCACCACTCCCTTTGATCTGACCGTCGCCGCGGCGGCGTTGATGGGGGTGAGTGGTTAGTTCGGCCGATTGCTCCAGGGAGTGGGCTTTCAACGGTGCCGACGTTGCCGGCTCCACAAAAATTTCAATCTTAAAACGGATATGATGCTAGTTTGCTTCATATCCGTTTTTGTACTGATGGAAGGCTTCAGGCGGCAGCTTTATGTCAGGCCTTTCAAGGTCTCCAGGATTGCTCGCCTGCTGCTGCGGCCCATGGTTGGTTTGCCGGTGGTGATGGCTTTGGGCCTGGGCACCTTGCCGGCTCGGGCGCTGCCTGCCGCTTCCGTTCAGCTTTTCCGCCTCAATGGCGACGGACTGAAGCCGATGCCGGCCATCACAGATGCGCTGGATCGGGCCCAGCTGCAGAACAAGGCCCTGGCTCAGGCGCCCCAGGCGGGTAAAGCACCCGTGGTGCTCGTGGCCCAGAGCAGTCCCGCGTCGCTCGGATCGCTCTCCAGTTATAGCCAGTCGTTCGTCGGCGCCCTGCCAGCCAATCTTGCCGGCAACCTGAGGCTCGTTTACATCGATCCCAACACCGGCACGATCGGGCAGGTGTTGGAAGAAATTGCAATCAACGGCCCCAACGTCTCCATCAGTCCCGACCGTCTCCAGATCAGCATCAGGCTTCAGCCCACCAGCTCGATTCAGCCGGGCCAGACGGTGATGATGCAGCTCCCTTCCACCACGCCGGCAGGGGATCCGATCTTCTACCCCAATCATCTGGCCTCCACTCCTTGTCAGTTCACGGTCACGGCGCTCTCGGCCCTGCCTCTGACCCCGTTCACTCCTGTGGCCCCTGCCGGAGCCCCGGCTGGAGCTCCGGTTGGTGTAGTGGCAGCGGCTCCAGCGGCAGCGGCTGGAATCTCTCCCCTGGTGATCCTGGGGATTGTGGTGTTGGTGGGTGTGGGCGTGGCCGCTGCCGCCGGAGCTTTCAGCAGTGATGGCGGCGGTGGTGGTACCAACCCCAGTTCGCAGTAACTTCGCCTGCTCGTCAGCCGTTCAGACCGATCTGTTCTTTTTGCTTCCAGCAATCGTGCGTCCGATGTTCAGCCTGCCCTTGTCAACCCTGCGCCCCAGTTCTGCTGCCTGGCTGATCCTCGGCTTGGCTGCCAGCGCCGATCTGGTGCTGAGCCCAGCCTCGTTCGCTGCTCAGCCCAACTCTTCGCCCTGTCAGAAAGCCGCCGCGGCGTCTTCCCCGGTCGCTGCGGCGGCTGGCAGTCCCTCAACCGATCTGCTGCTGGCCCAGGCTCTGCCTAGCCAACCGATCGGCGTTGAGCTCGGTGAGCCCGCCTGTACCTACGATCCCGTTGTGCCTGCCCAGCCTCAGCTGATTCGGGGCCTCTGGTGAGCGCTGGCGAGCGGATTGATTCCCCTGGCTGAGCCCCGCTGATCGGCCCTCGCTTCGGCATGCTGTGAGCGGTTCGGCTGATCCGTGGTGAAAGCCAACTCTGCTGAGCTGAGGCCGTCCGGTGTCATCCATCCCTGGGCGATCACAGGGTTCCGGCTCGCTGGCTTCCTGCTCACTGGCTTCCGGCTCACCGGTTTTCGGCTCACCGGCCTCCGGTTGACCGGCTTCCGGTTGACGGGCTGCAGAGGCTTGTCAGCTGGAGGGCGTTCGTTAAGGATTTTCGCGCTGGTTGCAGCGCTGGTGGCCCTTGTGGTGGCGATCACCCCGGCCCCGTTCGCGGCGGCCGCGGCGGCAGCGTCAGTTCCGTCGATTGGCATGCCAGCCCCAGTGCAGCCGGAGGCGCCGCTGCCGGCGTGGGTGAGCCTGGAAGGCCGGCCGGTGATCGAGATTCGTACCGCCGTCGGTGCCCAGACTCCGGCGGGGGTGGCCAGGCGGGCTTCCGAAGATCTGCGGGTCCTGGCGGACAGCCCGAT
>CAIZOZ010000378.1 GCA_903934745.1 uncultured cyanobacterium | reverse complement strand
TGGCCGCCGCCGGCTCCCTGCCCGCCACGGTGGCGGAATTGCGCAGGGCCCTGGCGGCCGGTCAGCGCCATTTCCCGGGGCTGCGTCTGCTTGATGTCGATGGCGGCGAGCTCGATCTTTCCGGCTGTGATCTGCGCGGCGGCGCCTTTCAGGAATCCCGCTTTGGTCATGCCCGCTTCCATGGCGCCAATCTGGCCGCCTGTGGTTTCCAGCAGGCGTTGATCTGGGGGGGCGATCTCTCGGCCGTGCAGGCACCCCAATCCAGCTGGCAGGAGGCCGATCTCTCCGGTTCGCGGCTGCAGCAGGCCGACCTGAGCGGGGCGCGGCTGCATCGCTGTTGTCTGCGCGGGGTGGTGGCCGCCGGCAGCCGCTGGTGTGAAGCCACGCTGGTGGATGTGGACTTCCGCAGTGGCCAGGACCAGCTCACCGATCTGGGCGGTGCTGACTTCCGTGGCGCCGATCTCAGTTTTGCCCAGCTGCAGGGGGTGCAGATGCGTGGCGCCGACCTGCGCGGCTGCTGTGTGCATGGCACCAATTTCAGTGGTGCCGATCTGCGGCAGGCCGATCTCAGGGGCTGTGATCTGACGGCTTGCCAGCTTGATGGCGCCGATCTGCAGCAGGCCCGGTTGGACGCTGCCCCCAGCCCGGCCTGACGCTGCTGCGGGCGTTTGATCCGTTGGCGTTTGATCCGTGGCTCCAGCCCATCGCCGGGTCGGGCCGGAATCAACATCCGGCGCAACCAGGCTCTTGGCCAGCAATCCCTGAGCCGCCAGCCTGCATCGAGGCAACCGCTGGGAGATCGCTGATGGCCATCCAGCCGCGCAACCAGCGCTGGGGCTGGTTTCTGGTGCTGGCCTCGCTGGCGGCGGGCGTGCTGCAGACCCTGTTCGTACAGTTTCAGCCCACCACGCTCTGGAACCTGCTGATGATGCTGGCTCTGATCGGCAGTGGCGGCGGACTGATGTTCCGTGCCCTGCTCGGCTACGACGATGGCCAGGAGTGAGTCCGGCCCGGCCGGCTCCCCGGCTCCGGTCCCGGCGGCAGAAGCAAGGGGCGGCGGCCGTTCCGCCGCCGGCTGGCCCTGGTTGCTGGGGGTGAGCCTGCTGCTGGGATTGGGCTTCTACGGCGGCTGGTGGGCGCGCACCCTGCCCTGGTTCGCCGCCGCCAAGCCACCTGCCCCCACCGGTGCCGCCGCCGAGCGCCAGCAGCTGCTGGCCACGGGCTGGCGGGAGGTGGATGCGGGGGTGTTTGTGCGCCCCTGCGCCGGCAACTGCCGTCCGCCCAGGCTGTACGGGGGCGGCGCCGTCGAGGTGCTGGAGGTGGAGTGCCTGGATCGCCCCTGCGGCCAGATCCGCGCCAGCTTCAAGGTGCTGGCCGCCGATGACACGACGCTCGACACCCTCACCGTGACGGCCGACGGGCGCCAGGGGGAGCGGCTGCAGCTGGTGGCCGAAACCCCCAATCCCCGTGCCCGGCGCCTGGTGCTGCAGGAGTTCAGCGCCCGGGCGAGGCTCGATTGATGGCGCCCGATCTGGAGCCGGTGCCGATTCCGCTGGCGCAGTTGCCGCCGCTGGGGCCCCTGCAGCTGGCGGTGGTGGGCCATGTGGAGGTGGTGAGCTTCGTGGGGGTGAGCCATCTGCCGGCGGCCGGCGAGATTCTGCGGGCCGATCATTTTCATGAGTGCGCCGCCGGTGGTGGTGCGGTGGTGGCGGTGCAGCTCGCCCGCCTGCTGGGCCGCCCGGTGCCGTTCTTCACCGCTCTCGGGCGCGATGCCAGCGGTGAGCGGGCCGCGGCGGAGCTCACGGCCCTTGGCCTGGAGCTGCAGGTGGCCTGGCGCGAGGCTCCCACGCGCCGGGCGATCACCTTCGTGGACGGGGAGGGCGAGCGCACGATCACCGTGATCGGCGAGCGACTCAATCCAGCGGCAGCCGATCCCCTGCCCTGGGATCGGTTGGCGGCCTGCGATGGCGTGTTCGTGACGGCGGCGGATGGGCCGGCACTGCAGCGGGCCCGCCGGGCGCGGCTGCTGGCGGCGACGCCGCGGGTGCGGCTGCAGCTGCTGGCGCAGGCGGGGGTCCAGTTGGATGCCCTGATCGGCAGCGGCCTCGATCCAGCCGAGCGCTATCGCCCTGGGGATCTGGCCCTGGAGCCGGCCCTGGTGATCGCCACCGAGGGGGGAGCCGGTGGTCGGGCCATTCCGGGTGGACGCTTTGCGGCGCCGCGGCGCCAGCGGCCGGTTCAGGACACCTATGGGGCTGGCGATTCGTTCGCCGCCGGCGTCACCGCCGGCCTGGCCGCCGGCTGGAGCGCGGCCGAGGCGATCAGCCTGGGCTGCCATTGCGGTGCCGCCTGCCTCGATGGGCGCGGACCCTATGGCGCCCAGCTGCGCCATTCCCCGGCTGGCTGGCGGCTGGCGGAGGGGGCTGGCTGATCAACGATCAGAATGGCCCCACTTCCAACCTCGGCCCCGCCATGGTTCAGCCCAGCGATTCGATCAGCGCCGGCGATCTCGATCTGCTGCGCCTGCTTTGTTGCGTCGCCTGGAGTGATGGCGAGGTGTCGCCGGAGGAGCGGCGGCTGTTGGAGGTGCTGGCGCGGCGTTATTTCGTGGCCAAGGTCGGCCTGCCGGAGGCTGCCGATGCGGTGGCGGAGATGATTGGCGGCGCGATGGGACTCGAGGTGATCGAGGAGCTGGCACCCCGGTTCAGCGGCCACGACGAGAAGCAGCTGGCCCTCAAGTTGGCCTACATGGTGATTCGTGTGGGCCGCAATCTCGGCGACACCTCCTCTATCAATCAGCGGGAGAAGGTGGCCTACCGGCGGTTGGTGGAGGCGCTCGGCCTCGAGCCGGGCGAGGTGGAGGAAGCGGAGTGGGCTGCCGAGCAGGAGCTCAAGCAACACACCAATCTGTTTGCTGTGCTGGCCAGTCGCTTCGCTTCGCTCGGGGCCTGGCCCAGCGACACCTTGCTCGATATGCCCGGGGGTATGCGCCTCTGAAGTCGTGGTTCCGAGGTGACCGGCTTCAGCGGTTCGGTGTCCAGAGGGTGCAGAACGCCACGATCTGCCCGCCCTGGCTGAGGGTGCTGCAGCCCAGACTCGTTGCCCGCGGTCGCTCCAGCAGGATCGAGCGGTGCAGCGCTGAGGACGACCACTCCGCCACCACACGCTGGGGATCCCAGTCCCGCAACGGGCCGCAGGTGAGCACCTCGCTGCTGGGTCTGAGGCCTGCTGCGCTGAGGGAAGCCTGGAACGCCCGCCAGCGGCTGCGGTCATGGTCGCAGCCGCTGGCGCCGGCCAGGATGTTCTGCAACACCGGCTTGAGGTAGGCGCGATTGCGGGCCGCCAGCTCCGCCGGCAGTGCCTGGAAGGGGGGGCGACCCTGCTGTTGCCGCAACGCATTGACAGCATCCTCCAGGGCGCTGGCGTTGGGATCGGCGGCGCTGGGTGCCAGGGGTGAGTTCAGGCTGGGGTAGGCCCGCTGCAGGAAGTTCTGCAGGGCCTGCTGGGCGCTGAGCGGCGAGAGGAAGCCCTGGAACAGGGGCCCGTTAAGAATGGCTGCCACCTCGGCCGCGCTGAGGCGGCGCCGATCGCTCACCGAGCCATCGGCAGCCAGGTTCACCCGGTTACCACCGAACACGGCCGTGGGTCGGGCCTGGGTCGGGAGGACGCCCTGGCTCAAGGCCTCCACCAGCACCTTGCCTTCGAGCACGATCAGCTCGGCTGCGCCGGTGTCGCTCAGGCTGAGCAGGTAGTTGGTGCCGCGCACACTGAGGCGACTGGAGCGGGTGCAGCCGTTCTGCGGCCCCGACACCAGCACCTGCCCCTTGGTCAGAAAAAAGCAGCTGGTGCCCAGCTTCAGCTGGGAGAAGCGGTTGATGCGGGCCGTGCCGCCGGCCAGAAAGCCCAGCTGGGCGCGGCTGTTGCCGGTGCGCAGACGATCCGGCACCCGGGCGCCATCCCGCACCCTGGCCTGGCGCTGCTCGATGTAGAGCTGGTTGCCATCGAGGATTTCCTGCACGGTGGCGGCTGGGCCTGGGGGGGCCGCCACTCCTGGCGGGGCCCCTCCTGTTGCCAGTGCCGTGCTGAGCGCCATGCCGAGGGCAAGCAGCCCGGGCCCCAGCGGGCCAGGTAAGCGGCTTGGATCCGATCCGGACATGGCTCCGCGCCCTGGGCGAGTGATCAGTCTGGGGCGGCGACCTGGAATCGGAACGGCTGATCCGTCCGGATGCAGCAGCGCCCTCCCCTCGCCCCGGTGGGGGGAGGGCAGAGTGCCGTGACTGAATCAGCCTTGGCTGCCAGGGGTAGGCGCATGACCGGCAGACGCTGAAACGGCTCCGATCAGTGGCACGATTCCGACCAGTCGCATGGTTGCGAGCAGTCGCATGGGTGCGAGCACGTTCGCTCATGCGGCTGGCTTCGACGCGTCGGGGGTGATTCCGGCGGAAGGGGGCATCTTGAAAATCTCCATCGCTGCCATCACCTGGCCTCAGGCAGTGTGTGCAACACACGCTCCAGAGCGATAGGGGTAAACGGGGGCGGCTCAGTGAACGGCTGTGCTAGAAGTCGCTTGTTGGAGTAATCATGCGCACGTGTAGATCTACGGGATTCGAACGTGATCGACTACCAATCACACGACCCTCTGTCATTCTATGGTGCTTGCTACACAGCCAAACGCCATTCCAGTATCGGTCACGTCCGCCTTGCGCATGAGGCGCTACATGGGCAGCCTGCACATCGGAATCATCATATTCAGAATCCCAGGAACTTTCAATCTTTCTATATTCACAGGCAAGTAATCCTGGCTTTGAGAGCATTGCGCGTCGGAGCGAGGTATCACGTCTTTTTGGGGAGTCCCAAGGAT
>CAIZOZ010000377.1 GCA_903934745.1 uncultured cyanobacterium | reverse complement strand
GGTCACGGGTCTCTCGGGTTCTGGGCTTGCCAGGGCCCGGCCCTGACGTTTGGGTCATCATCCCTGCCTTTGGGGATACGCCGAATCGGGGGACAGTAGCCAGGCAAGACAATCCCATCGTGCTCTGCCGATCTGGCCGCCTGGGGCGGCTGCGCTTCAACTGCTCCGGCGCTGGGCTGAGCTCCGTTTGCAGCGGCGGCGGGGACAGCCCAGCAGAAGCCCGCAAGAGCTGGAGATCCGAGTAGAGCCCGATGATGTCTCTTACCTTCTCGACCTTACCGAGGCCCTGGGCCGAGCGTGCCGGAGGCACTGGAAGGGATCGTTGGAGAGCTTGTAGCCGTCAGGCTTCCGCGCAGCGGTGGGGGCAGCCGTTCATGGCGGCGGGCCACGTCGTCCCAGCCGGGGCCGATCAGGTCGAGCGCCAGGGCCTCGACGAGCTGCTGGCGAATCTGGGCGGAGGTGGCCATAGGGGCATTGTGGTTCGGCTGCGCCAGGCAGGCAGGGGGGACAGCGTTTATTGGCCTTTATGGCTGGGCCATAATTATCTTGTAGCGAAAGAATGTCCTAATCCGTGCCCGAGGTCTTCCGCCGTCCCCGTCTTGCCGCCGAGCTGGCCGGCCGTCTGTGGCGACCAGGCGTTCTGGACGGGGGTTTGCGCTCCGGTTTGTTCCTCTCTGGGCTGCGGCGCTCGGGCAAGACCTCGGTCCTGCGCACCGATCTGGTGCCCGAGCTGGAGGCCCGGGGAGCCGTGGTGATCTATGTGGATCTCTGGAGTGACACCAAAGCCAGCCCCGCGGCACTGGTGCAGGCGGCGGTGCGCCAGACCCTGAGCCAGCTGGTCACGCCCTCATCACCGCTGCTCGCCCGGTTGCGCCGGATCAAGGGTCTGGATCTGGGCGGGATGGGCTTTCGCTTCGGGTTCCAGCTGGACCAGCTTGGTGAAGCCGGTGGCGTCACGCTCGCCCAGGCGTTCACGGAAGTCGTGGATCAGAGCGGCGGCGATGTGGTGCTGATCATCGATGAAGTGCAGCAGGCGATCACCACCGAGGAGGGAAACCAGATGCTGCTGGCCCTCAAGGCCACAAGGGATGCGATCAATCCCAGACCAGAAACCCCTGGCCATTTCCTGTTTCTTGGCACCGGCTCCCATCGCGCTTTGGTGAGTGAACTCACGGCCCGGCGCAATCAGGCCTTTGCCGGCGCCACCTCGTTGCCCTATCCCGTGCTGGATCAGGCCTACGTGCGGCATGTGCTGGAGCGGCTTCGCGCCGAAGGGATGGAGCCGTTGCCATCGGAAGAATCCGCCTGGAACAGCTTTCAGACCCTGGGACATCGCCCAGAGGAGTTCCTGAGGGCGCTCGGCCAGCTACGCCTCAGTACGACCTCCGGGTTGGCGCCGGATCAGCTGCTGCCGGTGATTGCCGCCACGCTGCGGGGCTCGGCCGCCGATCTGGAGCTGCTCAAGGTGGAGCAGATCGGCGGGTTGGCTACGGCGATCTTTGATCGAGTGGCACGTAGCGAGGGCTCGGCGCGGGGGATCTTTTCAGCGGAAGCGGCTTTGTCCTACGGCGAAGCGATCGGGCGGGAGGTGCGGGTGGAGGAGATCCAGCCGGTGGTGAATGAACTGCTCGCCGCCAATGTGCTGATGCGCCTGGGTCATGGTCTGTATGGCGTGACGGATCCGTTTGTGCAGGAGATCTGGCAGGAGCGTCAGCGCGGATGACTGGGCTGAGACGACTGTGCTGAGACGACTGGGTTGACCCGTTGGTCGCTCAGCCGATGACGATCTCCATGACCGACAGTCTTCGTTGACGGCGTCTTTCCGCTGGACGGAACGTGGCTCAGCCCTGCTCGGCGAGACCCAGCCAGGTAGCTTCCACCTCCTCCTGGGGCACTCCCAGGTGGCGGAGCACCAGCAACAGGAGCCGCTCGGTGCGGCTCGCATCGGCGGGTGCACCCATGCCTGTGGCCTCAGCCTCAGGCGCCCCCTCCGCCGACTCCTGGCGCTGTATTGGCGTGGCCTCCAGCTCGGCCGCCAGCTGCAGCTTCACGAAGGCCAGCAGGTCATCGCGGCGCAGCTGCGACCAACCACGAAACTGTTTCTGACGGCAGAGGCTTTTCAGCTCAGAGACAGTCATCGCTTCCAGGTCGAGACCAGAAGGCAGCAGGAAAGCGGCTGTTTCCGCCAACAGCATCTGTTGGCGATCATCCAGTCGATGGGCCTGACGCTGCAGATAGTCATCCAGGCCACGGGTGTGATTGGCGAGGATTGATCCCAGGGCCTGTAGATCGGCACCGAGACCGTCGCTGATTGGCGTGCCGCGACGGGAGCGCGGTGGTTGTTCAGAATTCATCGGTTTCCTCGACCTGGCGCTCTTCGGCCGCCCCAGCTCCTTCCTCCCCCT
>CAIZOZ010000376.1 GCA_903934745.1 uncultured cyanobacterium | reverse complement strand
TCGCCTCAGACGCGCCCGTGGCCCTGGTGCCAAAACTGCGCCGTTTTGCCTTCAGCGTGATTTCGAGCACGGTGCTGGGGCTTGACCCCGTCGATCGCGATGCCTTGTTCGTGGATTTCGAAACCTGGTGCCAGGGTCTCTTTTCGCTTCCACTCGCGTTGCCCAGTAGCCCCTACGCCCGGGCCCGCCAGGCCCGCCAGCGGCTGCTCAGGCGCCTAGGCGCGGTGCTCAAGAAGGCGCAGGCCGCCATGGGTGCCGGAGCGCCCCTCGCCGCCGGCGGCCTTGATCTGCTGGCCGGCGGGCTGGATGAAGCTGGTCTCCCCTTGGGCGACGACGACGTGGCGGAGCAGCTCCTGCTGCTGCTGTTTGCCGGCTACGAAACCACCGCCTCCGCCCTGAGCTGCCTGCTGCTGACCCTGCTGCAACACCCAGCCGAGCTGGCCTGGCTGCAGGAGGAACTGGGCAGCCTGCCGTGGCCGCCTGAGGAGGGGGAGGCTGGGGCCGCCACCGACGCCCTCCGGGCCCCGCGGCTCGATGCGGTCGTGAAGGAGGTGATGCGGCTGACCCCGCCGGTGGGAGGTTTCTTCCGCCGCACCCGGGAGCCCATTGCCCTGGCGGGTGTGCTGGTGCCAGCCGATCGGGTGGTGCAGGTGAGCATCGCCGCCAGCCAGCGCCATGGGGCCGATCCGGAGGATCTGGCGATTTTCCGGCCGCAGCGGCATTTGGC
This sequence comes from uncultured cyanobacterium, assembly GCA_903934745.1. Taxonomy (GTDB): domain Bacteria; phylum Cyanobacteriota; class Cyanobacteriia; order PCC-6307; family Cyanobiaceae; genus Cyanobium. Next base: position 1,171 of record CAIZOZ010000376.1, on the reverse strand, counting down.
TGGTGACACCGCGGTCACCTTGCTGCCGTACGGGGGCGGTGAGCGGGTGTGCCTCGGCAAGGCGCTGGCGGAGCTGGAGATCCGGCTGCTGGCGGTGGGGCTGCTCAAACAGCTGACCTTGGAGCTGGAGGCGGATCAGGACCTGACGCTCAGGGTCATTCCCAGCCCCTCGCCGGCGGATGGCCTGCTGGTGCGCGCCTATGCCAGAGCCAGCTAAGCCCTCAATCTCACCAGCACGGGGGCCTCGGACTGGTACTGGGCTGCTGCTCAAGCCGCAGTAGTGAAAAGGGAAAACAACGGGCCCCCAGAGCTGCGACCACGCTCAACATTTCTTCACACTAGGGTGATGGAAATGATTTTCCGTTCTTGAACGACCTTCTGGCAGCTGTTTACCTGATCTGTTTTGCGGTGATCGCCGGTGGAGCTTTTGCCTTGATGAGCCAGAACCTCCGCAGCTCGGCTCCGCTGGCTTCTGCCCAGAGAAGCGGCTCCAGCCCTAGGCGCCATCCCGAGGCTCCCGAGCCCGGTGATGAAGTCCTTTATGTCGACCTCAGCCGAGAGCGGCTGGAAGAGCTCTATCAACAGGCGTCTTAGGTCATTTCCTGATTACGGCGATCCGATTGACTCAATCTCTAAAAGTATAAAAAACTTTCCGCATACCACCAAGTTGATAGGGGTTTTTGATCGGCTTTAATGAAGTTTATCCAATAGCTTAAGCAGCGATAAAGGATCTAGAATTAAGTTTCTCCGGTACAGCTGGGCCCTGGGCCTTCCGCGAGCGGTCAAAAAAGCAGACCCTCCCCATGGCAATGCTTGGTTACATCGCTCTGCTCGCCATCTGACTCGCCCCTGGGGGTCATGTCTGCAGCCGCTACCTGCTGGGCATCCCGAGAAGCATCGAGACCAGCTTCAAAATAATCAATCGCCACTATAACCCAGTGCAAGATTCTCTTTACTAAGGATCTTGGCAATGGAATGATTGAAAGACCATTTCAATCTAGTTCAATCTCCCCTGCCTAGAATCTTTGCCTTCTCGTCTGATGGCACACCGCAATGGCAAGTCAATGGGAGAACTTCCTACAGAACCTTGGCGAGTGGCATGGCTCCTTCGCCTCCCTCGATGCCAGCGGCACGATCGTGGACAGCACACCCTCCATCCTCAGCTTGGAGC
>CAIZOZ010000375.1 GCA_903934745.1 uncultured cyanobacterium | reverse complement strand
GGCCCATCAATGGAGCATCAGCTCCCCGGGGCTTTTCCCTGGCCTGGCAGATCAGGTTGGCAGATTGCAGAAATGGCCACAGCCGCAAGCACCATTGCGGATGGCAAAGCAGCGGAACTGGGCGACGGCTCCACGGTGCTGGGCATTGATGCGATGTTTGGGTATTGCTCCCAGCCATCAGTTCTTTGAAGTCCTCGCTGGTCGCACCACTGTCAGGGGAAACGCCACAAGAGAAGCAAGCCATCAATGGCGTGATCGTGGTGCAGATGAATCCTGCTCCAGCTCAACCTGGCGACCCTGCCCTCTGATTGCATCGAGCGGCTGATCTCATTGTGATCCCAATCAGAGCTGACGTCCTGAGACTTGGCCCCATCAGGTCGTAGCAGTAGAAGCGTTCAGCCTCGTGGAGTAGCCAACATCATGGGTGCTGCAGACCTGGTCCCAGAACGTGAAGTAAAGCCCAAAGTGCACCGACGAACGGCGGTGGTGAAGGGCGTGGTGCGCCGGCCCGATCACCCAGCGGCCCAGCCAGTGATGGGGAAACCAGCGTGGGAGGTAGTCGAGATCGAGGTGGTTCACGATTGCCCACACAGTCATGGTACTGAGCACAGCCAGTAGGGTGATCAAGTGCAGGGGAATCAGCATCACAACCATGACCAGAAACAGGGACTGCACCAAGGCTTCTGGAGGATCGAATGCAAAGGATGTCCAGGGTGTGGGCCGGCGGGAACGGTGGTGCCCCCGGTGAAACAGGGCATACAGAGCCGGGTGATGAAATAGGCGATGGGTAAAGTAGAATGCTGCGTCCTGTAAGATAAGCACTGTGAGATAACTCACGCCCAGATACCACCAGTTGCTGGACTCGACACCCGCGTATAACCGGGTCATGCCATGGGCTTGCAGCCACAGCATCGAGGCCGCAGCCAGGGCGAATACCGCTGCCGAGAGCACTGACAGGCGGATGTCATGGTAGATCCCGTCGCGGATCCGCCGGTTCTGAAGTTCCGACGATGCAGATTTGACACGGGAACGGCAGACACGGAGCAAGTACCAACACCCTCCGGCAGCAAGGAAATAGCGAGCCAGGATGATCAGAAAGAACACAAGGCTGTCGCTCCCGAAGGAATGCTCTGCCCACGTCCACCCGATCCCATCAAAGGCGGGGTGATGCTGAGGCGGTGGCTGGATGATTCCGATATCGTTCGCTGCGGTCTTACTACTCAGTCTAGAGGGAATCAGGACCCCAAAGCGGTCGCAGGGATGCAGCATTACTGGATCCGCTACCCAATCCACCACAGCTACATGCCAAGGTGTGGCTTGATGTGCACATCTTGCGGCTGTGGCAAGAGAAGCCGACCGGTCGGATGCTGTTCTGATCACGGGCATGATCTGGCTGCGGCTAGCAAGCTGGAGAGCGCTGCGGCCTGATCCATGCTCCGTTTTTTGCTCAACGTCCTCTGGTTTCTCCTGGGGGGCTTTGTGATGGGCCTGGGCTGGTGGCTGGCCGGACTGGTCGCGGCGATCACGATCGTTGGGATTCCCTGGGCCAGGGCCTGCTTTGTGATAGGCAACTACTCCTTCTGGCCGTTTGGCCAGGAAGCGGTCAGCCGCAAGGAGCTCACCGGGCGGATGGATTTCGGCACTGGACCGCTGGGGTTGATCGGCAACGTGATCTGGTTTCTGGTGGCGGGTTGGTGGCTGGCGATCGGCCACCTCACCTCTGCAGTGGCCTGTTTCGTGACGATCATCGGCATTCCCTTCGGGATCCAGCACATCAAGCTGGCCCTGATCGCCCTGGCCCCGATCGGCATGCAGGTGGTTCCGGGGCGGCGCTGAACGAACAGGGGCAGACTGCCGCCGATTGACGTGAAGCCCTGATGACCCTGCAGACCGCACGCCTGTCGGTGCTCAACCGGATTGCCCGGGTGCTGCTGTGCCTGGTGTTCATCCAGGCGGTGATCGGCAAGCTGACGGGCTTTGCCGGACCCGCTGCTGCCATCGCCGCCAAGGGACTGCCATTGGCGCCGGCACTTCTGGTGGCGGCCATGGCCCTGATGGCGGTGGGTTCGGCCCTGGTGATCAGCGGCTGGAAAGCCCGGCTGGGTGTCGTGCTGTTGCTGATGTTCCTGGTGCCCACCACCTTGCTGTTCCACGGGGATGTGGCCGACAGGATGGAGCGGATTCAGCTGTTCAAGAACCTGGCGATCATGGGCGGTCTGTTGCTGGTGGTCGATCAGGACAGCAAAGGTTGAGGGGTGGTGATTTCCGAGAATCTGAGAAATTTC
>CAIZOZ010000374.1 GCA_903934745.1 uncultured cyanobacterium | reverse complement strand
GTGATCGATTGGTCACTTTTTAATGCTGTATTTGCGAGACAAGTCTGACGACGCGGCACGACTGCCTCAGCCTGTCAAGAACACTAAACAGACATGTCATCTAAAGTCTTGAGCTCCCAGAGGAAGTTGATCAGTGGGAGTTGCCATTGAGTTCGCTCAAGTCACGAGTAAGCTACGCGACAATAATGTCGGCGTGTTCGAGGTCGCACCTGGCAAGAAAGGTCAATCCGCGCTCAAGAACCAGATTGAGCAGGACCTGAGATTCGGCTGCCACAAGGGCCTGGTCGCACGCGGCGAGCGCCTTCTCCGTGAGCTCCACATCAAGCTCTTCCGCCCAGGCAATCTGATCGAGGGCGAACTCGGCGATGGCCACGGCCTCCACCAGCTGGTGAAGAGACATGGTCAGCTGCCGGACGGGCAGCTGCAGGTGCTGGCTCTGTAGCTCCAGCGGGCTGAAGCTGGCGCTCGTGTAATCCAGCAAGGTGATGTGCAGGCCATACAACAGCTGCCAACGCACACGCATCGGCAGTGCCGCCACAAAAGTCGGATCACGGTGGTGCAGCTCCAGCAGCAGAGGCATCTCCACCGCGGTAGCGGGGCAACGCTCCAGCTCAGCCAGCCACTGGTCGAAATCGGGATGGGTCATCGGGCGATCAGTCGAGGTCAACGTTTTCCAGCAACATCCGGCACCGCATCAGCCGCTCGGCATCGATCGCCCAGCTCACGATCTGGGCATGCTTGGCATCGTTGTCGTCCTGCAGCTCCTCCACAACGTTGTCGTGAAACTGCTCGAGATGGCGAACCAGGGTCAGGGCGATCTGCTGATCCTCGTAGGCATTGGTATCGAGCTTCTCGATCTGCTCCAGCACCTGGCTCACCTTGGGGCTTGTGGGGCGTGAGTGCTTTTCGTGGCGTTCAGGCTTGTTCTCCTGCATGGCGATCAGTTGATCGGGGCTGTTGGGAATGGCGATCGCCGGGGTATCGGCGAGGGCGCTGTTGAGAAGTTCAGAATGGTCGCCCTCATTGGGATCCACAGGTTGTCCGGCCTGGTAGCGATATCGGCCGGTGGCCCCCCTGGCCTCTCCGGCGGAAGGGTTGAGAGGCTGCTCGTTGCTCGGTCTCATGGGGCTCTGCGTTGATCTGCTGCCAGCGTGGCCTGGCCGGAAGACTGGTGCCCGTGCGCTGCTGCGAACAACGGCCAAGGCAGCCTCAGCACAGAGCCTCGAAGGCCGCCGTCAGCATCTTCACTTCCGTACGGCGCTCGCCAATCGTGGTCCGTAGCGCGATTACAGCCACGGCGAAAGATTGCTGCTCACGGTTGAGGGCCTGGAGCAGCTGTTTGCCTGCCCGGTGTCAACTACGTAGGCGGGCCCGCCTATCTAATCGTCGCCGAACACACCATCACTGGTGCGGCCTTCCCCGGCTTCCATTGATCGTGCTTCAGAGGCCGCGACAGCCGAATCTGGCTGAGGGGATAGCGCTGCAAGCCTTCGCGCAGAAAGGCATATATGCGCGTCGAGCAACGAAAGTGCACGGTATGG
>CAIZOZ010000373.1 GCA_903934745.1 uncultured cyanobacterium | reverse complement strand
GCTGGCTTCATCGGCAGCCATACCTGCCTGGCCCTGCTCCAGGCCAGCCATCAGCTGGTGGTACTCGACAATTTCGCCAACAGTAGACTCGAATCTCTGCGGCGCGTGGCCGAGCTGGCCGCTCTCGAACCGTTGCAGCCCACAGGGCTCGACTGCTGGGCGACGGCCGATCAGAGGCTGAGCGTGCACCGTGGCGACGTGCGTGTGCGGCAGGAACTCGAGCCTTTGTTCGCCGCCGGGCCGATCGATGGCGTGCTCCATTTCGCCGGCCTCAAGGCCGTGGCCGAATCGATCGCCCAGCCGCTGCCGTACTGGGACGTGAACGTGAGAGGGAGTGTCTGCCTGCTCGAGGCGATGGCGGCCTGGGGCTGCCGCACCCTGGTGTTCAGCAGCAGTGCCACCCTCTACGGCCATCCCGAGCACGTGCCGATCCCGGAAGAGGCGCCGATCCAGCCCATCAATCCCTATGGCCAGACCAAAGCAGCGGTGGAACAGCTGCTGGCCGATATGGCCGCCAGCCATCCCGACTGGCGCCTTGCCCGCCTGCGCTACTTCAACCCGGTTGGAGCCCACCCCAGCGGCCACATCGGCGAAGATCCCCAGGGCATTCCCTCCAACATCTTTCCGCTGATCAGCCAGGTGGCGGTGGGCCGGCGCCCCCGGCTGGAGGTGTTCGGCAGCGACTGGCCGACAGCCGATGGCACCGGTGTGCGGGATTTCATCCACGTCATGGATCTGGCCGAAGGCCACGCGGCGACCCTGGCCCTACTGCTGGCTGAAGCGCCCCAGCTGCTGACGCTCAACCTCGGCAGCGGCCAGGGCCATTCGGTGCTGGACCTCGTGAATGCCTTCGCCGCCGCCAGCGGCCGGCCGATCCCGATCCGCCTCAGCGCACGGCGACCCGGGGATTCGGCCGTGAGCATCGCCGATCCGGGCGCAGCTGAGCGGCGGATGGGCTGGCGCACCCGCCGCAGCCTGGTGGAGATCTGCCGCGACGGCTGGGCCTGGCAACAGGCCAATCCCCAGGGTTACGGCACCTGAATCGCCCGCAGGCGCTCACGGAAATCGCCCTTGGCCATGCCGCCCTTCACCTCACCGTGGATCTCAAAGTCCTCCTCCAGCTTGCTCACCACCAGATAGGTGGGCCAGCCCATGCCCTCCTTGCCGGGGTACTGGGCCAGCAACACGCGCCGGTAGCGGCGATAGGTGTCGGTGTCCTGCAGCATCACGCTGACGAAGGCCAGGCCGAGCTCTTCGGCCACTTTGGCGTCGTAGTTGCTCATGCGATGGCAGGTGCCGCAGTCCTGAGAGCTGAACTTCAGGACGGTGAGGCTGACCATGGCGGCATCCGGGACGGGCGGCGGGATCGTAGGCAAACAGCAATGAATACGCAGCGGCAGCGCAGGCTGAACAGCGCCCCAGCCGTTCAGGTCCGTTCCTGATCGAGTCGCTCAGCCCGCAGCTGCCGCAGCCGTTCGCCCAGGGCTGGCCCGGCCACCATCCCCGCCGCGAGCAGATCGCTGGCACTGAGCTCGGCGCGCACCTGGCGCCAGCGCCCCCACCAGCGCCACAGGGGGCGCCAGAAAGGCCGCCACAGGGGACGCCCCGCCTCTCCCAGTCCGGCCGCCAGGGCCAGGGCCACCGCCTCGGTGCCAACGCCCGGCGCCTCCAGCAGGACACACCACCGCGATGGCGACCAGGAGACCATCTCGGCAACACCGTGGTCCGCGGCCGCCGCCACCAGCCGCCGGTTCAGCTCCAGCCACTGGGCCAGCAGACGATGCTGACGATGGGGCAGCTGCAGGCGCTCAGCCACCAGCAGCGGCTCCGCCGCCGCCGCCAGCAGGGCCGGTAACAGGGGCAGCTGCAGCCGCTCCGCCCAGCGCAAGCGCCGCAGCCAGCGGCGATCGCGCTGCAGCGCCACATCAATCAGGGGCAAGGCCCCCCAGCGCTGGAGAGCCGCCAGGGCCAGGGGCCAGGCCTCCCGTTCCAGCAGCACCTCCAGCTCCATGCGCAGCCGGGTACCCAGGGCCGAAGGGGCCCGCTGGGGGTCCTCGCCTGGCCGCCAGGGCCAGGGCCAGATCGCCAGGGTCTGGTGCAGCTGCTCCAGGCTCTCGGGCGCCAGCTCAAAACCCAGCCGCGCCGCATAGCGCGCCCCACGCACGATGCGGGTGGGATCGTCGCGCAGGCTGGCGTCATGCAGCAGCCGCAGCTGCCGGCGAGCCAGGTCGAGCTGGCCGCCGTGGGGATCGAGCAGTCCAGGGAGCGGTCCGTCCTGGCCCGAGCCCGGCGCCGTCTCGGCCGGCTGGCTCAGCAGCACGGCCATGGCGTTGATGCTGAAATCGCGCCGGGCCAGGTCATCGTCGAGGCAGCCGAAATGCACCACCGGGTTCTCCCCTGCCAGGGGATAACTC
>CAIZOZ010000372.1 GCA_903934745.1 uncultured cyanobacterium | reverse complement strand
CCAGCCGATCTGCCAGAACGCCAGCCGCCGATCCGCCAGCGCCTGCACCTGCCCACCAGCTGGCTGGAACTGGAGCTGCGCGAAGGGCGTAACCGCCAGGTGCGTCGCATGAGTGCGGCCGTGGGTCTGCCCACCCTGCGGCTGCGGCGTCTGGCCATCGATCTGATGGATGAAGGGCCGCCGCTGGACCTGAGGGGGCTGGCCCCCGGCGAGTGGCGCGAGGTGAACGGCGAGGAGCACGGTCGCCTCGAGAAGCTTCTCAAGCCAAGGCCCCGGCTTCGGGCTGGCCGCGGCCGCTTCTAGCCCGAGCTCTGAGATGCCGCCGGTCAGGATCCCCATCGGTGGCTACCGTCACCACCGTCGATCGGCTTTGGTTGGCGGCATCCGCCAGAGCGACCAGTTGCCGGCAGCAAGCCCGGTTGCCAGCAGTAAGCCCGGAATCGCGATCCATCCGGTGCCCAGACCCTGGAAGCGATCCAGGGATGGCTCAGCCAGGACGTGAAAACCTGGCCTCAGCCCAGCACATCCCGCAATTCCCGCACCGTCTGCAGTTGGCCGTAGTAGTAGTTGGCCCGGGCGCGGCGATCCGGATCCTCCAGGGTGTCGAGCGCATCGAAGCCGAGGCCCTGCCAGAGCTCATGGCCGCAGGCCCGATTCACTTCCTCGGTGGCCTCCTCCTCCAGATTGGCCAGCCGTCGCTGGAGATTTTTGATCTGGGCAATGGCCATGGCGACAGCTGTTGTTTACGTTCTGTGATAGCACGCACGCACTGGCCCGATCGCCAGTGGCTCAGAAGGGCAGCTTTTTCTTGGCTTCCTTGTCGAGATCGGATTCCATCTCCCGCAGCCGCTTGAGAATCGTGTCGTAGTACTCCTTGAGGTAGTCCTCGAGGCGGGTGGTCTCGGCTGACTCCAGGCCGAAGGCCTCGTAGCTCTCCGCCATCGGTGCATCGAAACAGCCGCCACCACTCACCACCTCGGCGAAGGCGAGACGTTCGGCCACGTTCAGGCTGCCCTCAAAAAAGCCGGTCACTCCCTGCAGCAACGACAACAGGGCCGGCGGTACGCGGAACACCCGTGCCTCTTTGCCGCTGTACTTCTCACACAGCTGGGTGATTTCACTGGTGGTCCAGGCCTTGGGCCCCACCACCGGGAAGCCTCGCCGCACCGTTTGCGGTCGCTCGAGCGCCGCCACGGCGAAGCGAGCCACGTCCTGGGTGTTCATGTAGGCAATCGGCGTCGGCGAGCCGCTCACCCACACGGTCTGGCTTTCAAGCACCGGGATGGCGAACTGACTGATCAGGCCCTGCATGAAGGCCGCCCCCCGCAGAATCGTGTAGTCCAGGTCGGAGGCCTCAAGCCACTGCTCGCTGCAGGCCTTGATGTCCATCAGCGGCACCGAGCGATGCCTGGCCGCCTCCAGCAGCGACAGGAACACCACCCGCGTGACCCCAGCCCGCCGGCAGGCGGCGAACAGGTTCTGCTTGCCGTCCCAGTCGATCGCGTAGGTGCTGTCGCTGTCATTGGCCCGGGCCGTGGCCGCATCGATCACGGCCTCCTGGCCCTCCAGGGCGTAGTCGAGGCTGTCTGGCTCCAGCAGATCGCCGCGGGTGAGCTCGCAGCCCCATTCCTGCAAAAACGCCGCCCTGCGGGGCGAGCGCACCATGCAGCGCACCTGATGGCCTGCATCAAGAGCACGCCTGGCGATCTGGCGTCCGAGGGTGCCCGTTCCACCGACAACCAGAACCTGCATCTGCCCACGTCCGAAGCCGGCTGAGCCTAGGGGTCGGACGGACTCGGGCGCGATCTTCCGGGTACCAGTTCGGTGCGTTCGAGCTTTGGACGTCCCGGCCGCTGGCGGGCCCGGCTCAGTCCTTGAGCAGTTTCAACAACACCAGACCGCCAGCCAGTCCCACCGGGATCAGCACCCAGAACAGCGCCGCGGTGCCGAAGATTTCAGAGGCCATGACCCGGTCGAAAGGGAATTGGCTACCTATTTAGCAGCCGTGGCGGCCAGCACTGACCGTGCTGTTTCAAGAATCCGCGGCCAGGGGGCCTCACTGCGTAGCTGGCCTGCCATCACGGCACTGGCTGCTGCGCTGAAGCCCTGCTGCTGCAACGCCGTCACCAGGGGCGCCAGGGGCGGCTGGCCCAGGCCCAGAGCGCGGGCGATTGCCTCGGTGGGCCAGCAGCGCGCTGTGGCGGCGGGATCGGCCATCAGTCGTCGCAGCAGCCGTTCGCCTTCGGCCGCCAGCGTCTGCGGTGCCAGAGCCGCCTGCTCGAGCATGGTGCTGATGGTGGCGGGGTGCTGCAGGCTGCCGATCCACAACGGGCCGCTCACCGCCAGCGGCGGCACGGGCGGGGATGGACAGCCGCAGGGCTGCCAGCGCCGCAGCTGCAGCAGCGATTGCACCTGTTGATCACCGCAGCCATGGCAGTGGGCCAGCATGCCCAGGTTGGCTTCCTCACCTGGTCTGGGACGCCGCAACAGCCTGACGGCCGTGCGGAAGGTTCGCCCCTCACTGAAGTTGAGCAACGGTTCGATGCCTCGTCCCAGGGCCCAGGCAGAACGGGCCACCGTGCCCAGCTGCAGGCGCAGGGCCAGTTCCCAGCTGGCTGGATGGGCCCGGGCGGCCGCCCCCAGCCGCCGCACCGCTGCTGAGCGGTCGTGGCCCGTGGGGGAGCGTCCATCGGTGCTGGCCAACATCAGCACGCCGTCGAAACTCACGGCCTCCAGAGCCAGGGGCAGCAGGGCTGAGACGCAGCCGAAGGCATCCAGGTCCACCAGCTCAAAGCGCTGTTGCCGTTGCAGGCAGCCCGCCAGCAGTTGCTGGGCGGTGAGGGTCGTGCAGCGTCGCTCCACCCCGGCGGGCAGCTCCGCCAGGTTGTGTTCCAGCAGCGGCAGGCGATCGGGATCGGCGTCGTTGGCCCAGATCACGGCGGCCTGGGCCTCCAGGCCCCAGCGCAGGGAGCGGATGCCGCAGCCGGCCATCAGATCCAGCAGCTGCAGCGGGCCTTGCCGCGCCAGGCTGCGCACCAGCAGCACCGAGAAATCGCGGGCCGGCCGCGATTCGGGGCGAAAGAAGCCGGCGCCGAGCTGCAGTCGGGCTGAGCCTTCGCAATAGTGAGGCGGTTCCGCCCCTTCCTGGATCATCGCCAGAGCCATCACCCGTGTCTGAGCGGACCCAGCCTGCCCCTCGGAGCCACCCGCAGCCTGCCAGTGCCGCCCCAGCCTCGGGGGTGGAGTGGGGCACCCATGGCACCTGGTGGTGGCGCGGCCATGACTGCCACTGGCGCGTGCTCGGGGAGCGCCACCACCCGCCCCTGGTGCTGCTGCATGGTTTCGCCGCTGGCAGCGGCCACTGGCGCCGCAATGCCGGCCCCCTGGCCGCGGCGGGCTGGTGCGTTTACAGCCTGGATCTGATCGGCTTCGGGGCTTCCAGTCAGCCGGCCCACCGCCGCCACTGTGGCCTCGACAACCGCTTCTGGGCTCGACAGCTGCAGGGGTTTCTCGAGCAGGTGGTGCAGGCGCCGGCCGTGGTGGTGGGCCATTCCCTGGGTGGCCTGGTGGCCTTGAGCTGCAGTGTTTTCTTCCCGGACTGGGTCCGGGCCGTGGTGGCGGCGCCGCTGCCGGACCCCGCCCTGCTGCTGGCGGCACCCCGCGATCAGCTTGCCCCGTGGCCGCTGGCGGCGCCACGGCGCCGACCCTGGCGGCGGCGGCTGCAGCGGGCTGTGGTGGTGCTGCTCTGTCGCTTGCT
>CAIZOZ010000371.1 GCA_903934745.1 uncultured cyanobacterium | reverse complement strand
GTGGCGCGCCGAGCCCGTGACTTCAACCAGCTCGCCCTCAAGCTGCTGCAACCCGCGGCGCTGCTCATCGCGCTCGCCTGTGAGGAACAGGTGGCCGCAATCGGGCCAGACCTGTGCAGCACTGGGGCAGCTGCAGAAGCACACCGGGCAGTCCTTGATCGGGATTGAGACCCCCTCCCGCCGACGCCGACCGGCCAGGTCCCACTCGCGCTCATCGGTGGGCAGGCCGTGGCGATGGGCGTTGCCCACGTGATCAAGGATCACCGCTTCCTGCTTCCCAAGTGCGGGACGCAGGGCACGGCCCACCATCTGCAGATAGAGCGACAGGCTGGCGGTGGGGCGCATCAGGATCGCGCCGCCCACCGAGGGGATATCGGTGCCCTCGGAAACGATCATGCAGTTGGTGAGCACCTCCACCTCGCCGGTACCCAGCCCTGCGATCAGGCGTTTGCGCTCCTCGGCCGGGGTGCCGCCGCTCACCGATGCGGCCCGGATTCCCGCAGCGCGGAAGGCAGCGGCCATCTGCTCGGCATGCTCGATGGTGCAGCAAAAGCAGATCGCCATGCCCGGATGCAGTCGGCGCAGGTAGTGCGACACCGCATCGCCGATGGCGGCCCGGTCGCCAAAGGCGCGTGCTGCCTGCTCGAGGTCAAACTCGCCCATCCGGCGCCGCAGTTTGCTGTTGCGCGCCCCTGGCCAGGAGAACACCTTGGGCCGGGCCAGCCAGCTCTGTTCGACCAGCCACGCCGCTGAGGGTCCCAGCACCAGGGCCTCGAAATAGCCGCCGGCCTCCACGCCCAGCCCCTTGCCGTCGAGTCGCTCGGGCGTGGCGGTCTTGCCGATCAGGTGGGCTTCAGGCCAGGCGTTGATGATGCGGCCCCAGACATTGCCGGTCACCAGGTGGTGGGCCTCGTCCTGAATGATCAGATCAGGCGCTGGCAGGACTTCAAGCCGCCGGACCACGGTCTGCACTGAGCCCACCGCCACCTGCCGGCCCTGTAACCGATGACCGGGAGCGATCACGTCGGGCTCCTGCCCCCAGGCCCGCACAGTGCCGGTGAGCTGCTCGATCAGCTCGGCTCTGTGGGCCAGCACCAGCACCCGCCGGCCCTTGCCGGCAGCGCCCTGCACGATCGCACCGATCGTCTGGCCCTTGCCGGCACCGGTAGGCATCACGGCGCAGACCCGCCGGTGGACCCTGAGGGCAGCGCGGAGATCGGCCAGCAACTGCAGCTGGTAATCGCGCAGGACGATGGAGGCCATTGTGATCACAGGCAATCGGGATAGTCGCTAGCCGCTTGCCGGATTAGGCTCAGCCTAGCGAGAGCTGGCCTTTGCCACTAAGCTGCGGTCCGCAAGCAAGAACCCGATGTCTGACTATGCATTGCCGCTGAGTGTCTCCATCACTCACGACCAGTTGGCCTGGCTGGATGCGCGACGCCGCCACGGCTCCCTGAGTCGCTCGGCCGCCCTGCGCCAGGTGCTGGATGGGGTGATTCGCGATGAAGCCCTCGCCGCCGCCTCAGATCGCGGATCCACTTCCAAAGAAGTGGCTGCCTGCCAGGGATGGTGAGCTGGAGCCCATGGCGTCTGATGCCATTGCTGCGGCCAACGGCCGCTGGCCGGAGATCCTTGCTGCCCTGGCAGGGCTGAGTGAAGCGGAGCTGAGGGATCGCCATCAGCCCTGTCCACTTTGTGGCGGCACGGATCGCTACCGCTTTGACGACAAGGACGGCAGCGGCTCCTGGTTCTGCAACCAGTGCGGCGGCAAGGACCAACGCGGTGGCGCCGGCTCCGGCATGGACCTGCTGATGCGCCGGCAGGGCTGGAGCTTTGTGGAGGCCGCCCGGCAGGTGGAGGCCTTCCTTGGCCTGGTGCCCGATGGCCAGAACACTGATTCAGGCCAGGGCTCCAGCCGCAACGGCAAGTCCTGGCGCATGCCCGAGAAGCCTCCCGCCAGTGCCCCACCGCCGCCGTTGAACCACGGCGCCACCGCCCAGTGGGCCTACCGCAGCGCCGCCGGGGAGGTGCTGTTCTGGATTCAGCGGATCCGGCTGCGCAGCGGCGGCAAGGCCTTCCTGCATCGCGTCTGGCTGGATGGCGACTGGCATCGCCCCAGCCGCCGCGATGCCTTCACCTGCGACTGGCCCACCCCCAGGCCGCTCTACGGACTGCCGGATCTGCTGCAGCGTCCAGAGACCCCGGTCCTGGTGGTGGAAGGTGAGGGCACTGCCGATGCGGCTACCCGTCTGTTCCCGCAGCACGTGGTGCTCAGCTGGGTCAATGGCGCCAAGGCGATCGCCAAGGCGGACTGGACGCCGTTGGCCGGCCGTTCGGTGACGCTCTGGCCCGATGCCGATCCTGCCGGGGTGGAAGCGATGCAGAGCCTGGCCGCCCTGCTGCATCCCCTCGACTGCCAGCTACAACTGGTGGCCCTGCCGGCGGACCTGCCGCAGGGCTGGGACCTGGCCGATGCCGACTGGACGCCCCGGCAGGCCGCACGGCAGCTGGCGAAAGCAGCCCAGCCATGGACGGCGCCTGATGCTGGATGCGATGGCGGCAGCGGTGATGGTGCTCCGCCTCCGCCTGCCCCTGCAGCGGCCTCCAGGCCGGCAGCAACCTTTCTCTGCCTGGGCTTCGATGGTGACTCCTACTACTACCAACCACACAACACCGGCCAAGTGATGCGCCTCTCGCGCAGCTCCCACACCGCCACCAACCTCGTTGCCCTCGCCTCCCTCAGCTACTGGGAGACCCTCTACCCCAGCAGGACCGGAATCAACTGGGCTGCGGCAGCGTCTGATCTGTTCGAGCAGCAGGCCGCCATCGGCGTCTATGACCCCGAGCGGGTGCGGGGCCGTGGCGCCTGGCTGGATGAGGGTCGCGTCATCTTTCACCTCGGCGACCATCTCAACGTTGACGGCCGTCCCTGCTCAGTGCTGCAGCCGCCAGCGTCCCGCTACTTCTATGAGCAGGCCCGACCCCTCGATGGTCGTGGTGATCGCCCGCTGCCTGACGACATCGCGTTCCGCATCCGCATCATTGCGGAGCGCTTCCGCTGGGAGATGCCCGCCTCCGCCCACTTCCTCCTCGGCTGGCTGGTGCTAGCTCCCGTCTGCGGCGCCCTCAACTGGCGCCCTCACATCTGGCTCACCGGTGGGGCCGGCACCGGCAAGACCACCATCCTCAAGGTGTTCCTCCGCCCCCTGCTTGGCGGCGTCGTCCAATCCGCCACGGGTGGTACCACCGAGGCCGGCCTGCGCGGCATCCTCAAGTCCGATGCCATTCCTGTGGTCTTCGATGAGTTTGAGCAGAACGAGCAGAAGGACAAGCT
>CAIZOZ010000370.1 GCA_903934745.1 uncultured cyanobacterium | reverse complement strand
CTCGATCCCCGCTGGCTGCGGGCGGCCTATTTCGAAGGCCATGGCAGCGCCCTGCTGGTGGCGATCGCCGCGCCCGTGCCGCTGCTCAATGCCAGCATCGCCATCCAGGCCGCCGCCATGGACGAGGACCTGGAGGCACCGGTGCTGGACATCTCGATTCCAAGACGCATCAAACCCAGTTTCGGCGGGGTTCCTTACAGCGCCCTGAAAGCGGGCCAGATCGAGGTGGATGGCCGCCTGATTGCGGCGGCACCGGCCCATAGCCCGCGACTGGCGGCGGCCATGGCCAGCGAGCTGGTGGCACGCCTGGTCGACGGGCGCTTCCCGCTGCGGTTGCCGCTGCAACCGCTGTCGCCGCGACCCGGATTGATCGCCCTGGAGACCTGAGCCGGCAGCAGCGCCGGGGGGACGGGGCCCGGAAACGGCCGTAAGCTCCGCCCAGCCCGATCCGTCCCCATGGCCGAGACCCCCCTGTCGCCGGAATCCGCCGCCGGCGAAACCACCTCTGGCGAGACCCCTTTCCAGTTCAGTGGCGAAGGCCCCTACCCGGCCAGCGCTGGCCGCACGGCCGACCCGGGCGCGCCCGATGGGGCTGGCCCCGATGGGGCTGACAACGCTGAGACAAGCAGCGGCGGCGAATCCCCGCCAGCGGCCACGGCGATCAGCCCGGAAGATTCAGCCGAAACCAGCACGGCCGGAACCAGCCCTGGCGCAGCCCCCTGGATCGCAACGGCGGCATCCGGATCGGAGGACTCGCCTACCGAGCCTGTCAGCCCCTCCTTCCATCCTTTCGCGGCCCCGAGCCCCGAACCGGCTCCTGCTGTCAGCGGATCGGAGCCCGAACCAGCCGCCGCCGCCGAACCCGCCGGCATCGCCACCACGATCGCGGTGCCGCCACTGGAGACGGCCGCCAGGGCCGAGGGCGACGGCGGCGAATGGGAACTGCTGGTGGCCAAGCTGAACGCCTGGTTCAACTCCGGCGAGCTGGCCCACCAATGGCAGAAGATCCAGGGCCCGCTCAAAGGCGTGGCGATCCTGGTGGGCGTGATTCTGGCCCTGCGGCTCTACGCCACCGTGGTCGGCACGCTCAATGACATCCCGCTGCTGTCGGGGCTGCTGGAGCTCACCGGTCTGATCGTGTTCGTGCGTTTCAGCCTCACCAAGTTGGTTAAAACCAGGGAGCGGCAGCAGGTGCTGGCCACCTGGAACCGGCGCTGGCAGGCGTTCATCGGTCAGGACTGAGAAGCCGGGGCCAAGGCAGGGCCAACGGCGCCGATACCAGCTCTGCTGCGGTCCGGTTGATAGTTTGTCTCAACTGCGTGCCCTCTCCGGTGAACCTTCAGCTCGGTCGTTCCCGAACCGTCCGCCGCGCCTACGGCATCGATGAGATCGCCCTTGTGCCCGGCGGTCGCACCGTCGATCCAGCGGTGACTGACGCCAGCTGGAGCCTCGGTGGCCTCAGCCGCGAGATCCCGATCATCGCCAGCGCCATGGATGGCGTCGTCGATGTCGACATGTGCGTGGCCCTGTCCCAGCTGGGCGCCATGGGGGTGTTGAACCTGGAGGGCGTCCAGTGCCGCTACGACGATCCCAATCCGGTGCTGGATCGGATCGCTGCCGTCGGCAAGGAGGACTTCGTGCCGCTGATGCAGGAGCTCTACAGCCAGCCGGTGCGTGAAGACCTGATCCGCCAGCGCATCGGCGAGATCAAGCAACGGGGAGGCATCGCCGCCGTTAGCGCCACCCCGGTGGCGGCGCTGCGCTTCGGCAAGGCGATTGCCGAGGCCGGTGCGGATCTGTTCTTTGTGCAGGCCACGGTGGTGTCCACCGAACACATCGGCCCGGCAGGCCAGGAAACCCTGGATCTGCAGACCCTCTGCCGCGAGATGGGCGTGCCGGTCGTGCTCGGCAATTGCGTGACCTATGAGGTGGCGCTGCAGCTGATGCGGGCCGGGGCGGCCGGCGTGATGGTGGGGATCGGCCCCGGCGCCGCCTGCACCTCCCGCGGCGTGCTCGGCATCGGCATTCCCCAGGCCACCGCCGTGGCCGACTGCGCCGCTGCCCGCGATGACTACGAACGCGAAAGCGGCCGCTACGTGCCGATCGTGGCCGACGGTGGCATTGTCACCGGCGGCGACATCTGCAAGTGCCTGGCCTGTGGTGCGGATGCCGTGATGATCGGCTCCCCGATCGCCCGGGCCGCCGAAGCTCCCGGCCGTGGCTTCCACTGGGGCATGGCCACACCGAGTCCGGTGCTGCCCCGCGGCACCCGCATCAAAGTGGGCACCACCGGCAGCCTCGAGAAAATCCTGCGGGGGCCCGCCAGCCTCGATGACGGCACCCAGAACCTGCTGGGCTGCATCCGCACCTCGATGGGCACCCTCGGAGCCCGCAGCATCAAGGAGATGCAGCAGGTGGAAGTGGTGGTGGCCCCGTCGCTGCTCACCGAGGGCAAGGTGTACCAGAAGGCCCAGCAGCTGGGCATGGGCAAGTAGGGGAACCCAGGTAAGTCTCAGTTCAGGACGAGCCCGCCTCAGGCCGAGATGGAGCTAGCCTCAGTTTGTGGGGGCTCCGGCTCGCACACTCCTCACACCCCCCGGCCCGGCGCGTCCGGGCTTTTTGTCTTGAAAAGCACCAACGCCTTAAGGCCTGCAACACCATGGGCCGGTGCGTTGGTAGCACCGGAAGAGCGTTGCTAGATTCGCCGGAACCTAACCCCCAGAAAGGATGTCCAGCAGCGCAGCCGCCGTCACCGACGCTTCCTTTGATCAGGATGTTCTGAAAAGCGAGGTGCCCGTGCTGGTGGACTTCTGGGCCCCCTGGTGCGGCCCCTGCCGCATGGTGGCGCCGATCGTCGATGAAATCGCCAAGGAATTCGAAGGCAAGATCAAGGTGTTCAAGCTCAACACCGACGAGAACCCCAACGTCGCCAGCCAGTACGGCATTCGCAGCATCCCCACCCTGATGCTGTTCAAGGGCGGCGAGAAGGTCGACACCGTCGTCGGTGCCGTGCCCAAGACCACCCTCTCCGGCACCATCTCCAAGCACCTCTGAGCCCCTCACCTCCCGTAGCCCCAACCCCCCGCAGCCCGCTCCAGGCCCTGGCTGACCAGTTGCAAGGCCATCCCCAGCGGCGCCTCATCGAACATGCCGTCATCTCCCTGCTGGAGGTGGCGCGTGATGAGAATGAAGCCGATGCCTGGCGGCTGGTGAGCGGCTGCCTGGCGGACATCAGTGAAGCGCTGGAGGTGTTCCGACCCCGGCGCTCGGCCCGCAAGATCACCGTGTTCGGATCGGCCCGCACCCAGGTGCAGGATCCTTGCTACGTGCTGGCGAAACAGGTGGCCCGCCTGGCGGTGGAGGCCGGTTTTGAGGTGATGACCGGCGCTGGCGCTGGCGTGATGGAAGGCGCCATCAGCGGTGCTGGCTGTGAACACAGCATCGGCCTCAATGTCGATCTGCCCTTCGAGCAGCACGCCAATCGCTTCATCAGCGCCAGCCAAGGCCGGCTGCTGTTCTTCCGCTATTTCTTCACCCGCAAGCTTTTCTTTCTGCGCGAAAGCGATGCCCTGCTGGTGCTGCCCGGTGGCTTCGGCACCCTCGATGAATTGTTCGAGTGCCTCACCTTGATCCAGACCGGTCGCACCCCCCCCATCCCCCTGGTGCTGCTGGCTCCGGCCGGCGACGACTTCTGGTGCCAGTGGAAGCAGAGCATCCACCAGGTGCTGGCCGAACGGCAGCTGATCTCACCGGAAGATGGGGACCTGATCGTGGAGGCCAGCTGCGCCGAAGAGGCTGTCGCCCACATCAGCCGCTTCTACCGCGTCTTTCACAGTGCCCGCCCCGGCGAAGACCGCACCGAGCTGCTGCTGAATGCGCCGATCCCACGCCAGCTGCTGCCCCAGTTGAACCATGAGTTTGCCGACATGCTGGAGGAAGGAGCCATCCAGGCCGGGGAAAGCGTCGATGACAATGGCCTGATGTTTCCCTGCCTGCGACTGCGCCTCGACAAGCGACGGGTGGGTCGCCTGTACCAGTTCATCGACCATCTCAATGGCCTGGAGCTGCCCGCCAGCCCCGCCCTGGATCAGCCGGCCGCCCGGGTTCCCCAGGGGAGCGTGGACCGATGAGTCGTATCGGCCTGATCGACTACGGCATGGGCAATCTGCATTCAGTGCAGCGGGCGTTTGAGCGGCTTGAGGCCGAGATCATCCCGATCCATGGCGCTGCCGCGATGGAGGGTTGCGATGCCCTGGTGCTGCCGGGGGTGGGCGCGTTTGATCCCGCCATGGAGCGGTTGCAGCAAGGCCAGCTGGTGGCAGCGATCCAAGCCTCCTGCGCTGCCGGTCGCCCCCTGCTCGGCATCTGCCTGGGCCTGCAGCTGTTGTTCGAAGCCAGCGACGAGGGCCAGAGCCCCGGCCTGGGCCTGCTGGCCGGCCGAGTGCAAGCCCTGCCGCGGATGCCGCACCAGCCGATTCCCCACATGGGCTGGGCGCCGCTGCTGCCAGGGGTGGCTAGTCCGCTGCTGGGCAGCGATGACCACGACGCCTGGGTGTATTTCGTGCACTCCTACGCCGCTGTCCCCGCTCGGCCCGAAAGTGTCACGGCCTGGGTGGACTGGGCCGGGACGCCGGTGACGGCGGCCCTGTGGCAGGACACGATCGCCGCCTGCCAGTTCCATCCGGAAAAATCGGGGCCGGTCGGGGTGGCGATGTTGCGCCGCTGGCTCGAGTGGGTGGCCCGCCGGTGAGCCTGCGACTCAGTGGCGGGCGTCGCCTGCAGAGCCCCCCCGGCGAGCTGGCCAGGCCGACGGCCGCCCGGGTGCGCCAGGCCGTGTTCAATCTGCTGGCCCCGGAGCTGGCGGGCTGTCGCTGGCTGGATCTCTGCTGCGGCAGCGGGGTGATGGCCTGCGAAGCCCTGCAGCGGGGGGCCTCCCAGGTGGTGGCCGTCGAGCAAGACCGGCGCATCGCCGCCGTGGCCCGGGCCAATCTGGCCGCCGTGGCCGGCGGTCTGAGGCGACAGGGTCCGCCGCCGTCGTTTGCGGTGCTGCAGGCGGAGGTGCTGTCCTGGCTGGCTCGGCCTGATGACGCCCAGGCCCAGCGCTCGG
This sequence comes from uncultured cyanobacterium, assembly GCA_903934745.1. GTDB lineage: Bacteria > Cyanobacteriota > Cyanobacteriia > PCC-6307 > Cyanobiaceae > Cyanobium. Next base: position 199 of record CAIZOZ010000370.1, on the reverse strand, counting down.
CTGGCTTCGATCTGATCTACGCCGACCCGCCCTGGCCCATCGACCTGCACAGCGCCATCGCCGCCGCCGTGGCTGAGGGCCACTGGCTCAGCGCCGGTGGCACCCTGGTGTGGGAATGCCCCAGCGCTCGGGTGCCGGCCCCACCCAGTGGCTGGCAACTGCGGGACAGCCGTCGTTATGGCAACAGCACCGTGGTGCT
>CAIZOZ010000369.1 GCA_903934745.1 uncultured cyanobacterium | reverse complement strand
TTCAAGAAGCTCTTCTCGATCCAAACGCGCACAATCTTGTAAATGCGTGTTTACTTTGGCGGTGATTTTTTCTTCGGTTCTGCTGATCTGCCTCTCTTCATCCTGGTGAGCAATCTCCACCCTGGGCTCAAATCGTGCTTCCAGCCTCTTTTGGGAACGTCGAATGATTACTCCAGCAACAATCCCGGAGATGGCCATGCCCCCGAAATAGACTGCACCGGCCGTGATGAGAGCACCCTTCTTGCTCATGCCCCCTGCCGTCGCCTCTAGGGCGTGTTGCTCGGCCTGGGCGCAGGCCTCCAGGCGCTCCATCGTGCTGGCCAGAGTCTTGAACCGCTCCTGTACGTGCTGGCAGAGCTCAGGTAGCCCCTCGGGCCTGGCCTGCATGCAGTGGACGTCACTCTGCAGCTCCGTCCACGCCGGCTCGCTCAGGCTGGACTGACAGATGTGCCGTAGGGCCGCGGCGAATCGCTCCCGTTCGTATCCCTCGTCATCCAGCCATTGCCACCACTCCGCCAGGCTCAGCGTTGCCGCAGCCTCCTCACTCTGCAGTCGTGCGGCTATCGCACAGAGACAACTGCGGAACGCACCCACCTCATCGTTGGAGAGACGGGCGTTCAACGCCGCCAGTTCCTTCTTCAGCTCCATTACCACTGCCGACATCGAACATGTACCAGCGACTCGCCACTTTGATCCTGAACGGGCACCGCGTCAACCGACAGCTGTAGGGGGGCGATCGGTGATGGCACGGGAAACCTGCGGCGGGTCTTTGGCTCCGTCCCCACACCAAGGGAGCCAGGCCCCAGCGATGGCCTTCAGCCTGGCCGCTGGAACGCTGAAGCCCAGGGGGAGCCCAGCGCGAGCCCGGGGAGGGCCCAGATGATGTCCGGCAGGGTCAACCGTCCAATTGCCATCTGGAAACAAACCAGATCGCCAGGCGCACCAGACCTGGGCGGAGCCGGGCCTGCATGCTCCAGGACTGCGCGCTCAGATGGCCCCAGCGAAGACTGAGCTGATCTGCATGTCGAGCCTTGGAGCAAGAAGATCAGACCGCACCGGCGCACAACGCCACATTCAGCACCTGGCGCATGATTTGGCCAATCGTCTGGTTGGGCATGCTGGCGCCATTGGAAATGGCACTCACATAACGGGGGCCATCACTGGTCTTCAGCACACCGCTGATCGATCGCACGCCGGTGAGGGTGCCGGTTTTGCCGAACAGCCGGCCATCGAGGGAGGTGCCGCTATACAAACGACGCATCGTGCCGCGCTGGCCGGCGATCGACATCGAGGCAATGTAATCGCGGCCGTAGGGATGTTGATCCATGCGCATCAGCAAGGCAGCCAGCAGGCGCGAGGTGAGCCGATCGCCACGGTCCAGCCCACTGCCATCACGGATGCGAACTCCCTGCATCGGCAGACCCTGCTGGCTGAGCCAGACCGTTGCGAGGCGGGCTGCCTCATCCATGTTCCAGGTGCCGGCAGCACTGCGCAGCAACACCTCGGCGGTGAAGTTGTGGCTTTCGGTGTTGGCCAGGCTCAGCAGCCCGTGCATGGTGGTGGAAGGCTCTTCATGCACCAACACCGCATCAGGGGGCAGCGGCGCACTGGCCGGCACCAGGCTCAGCTGGGCCTTGGCACCCTGTTGGGCCATGGCGCGCTGCAACAGGGTGGTGAGCCGTGAGGCGGGATTGCTGACCGCATCTTCAATCGCATTGCTGGTGAGGGCCAGCCGCGTGATCGGGGCGCCGTAGGCGTAGCTGCGATCGCCGTAGCTCCAGCCCTGCGGCCACCAGCCCTGGGCCGGCTCCTCAGCCAGCTGCACCTTCACCGCCGTGCCGGCTGCACCCCCAGCCGAAGCCAGGGCCAGCTTGGCGAAGCGCTGCAGATGGGGCAGCGCCAGATCTGGATCTCCCTGGCCGGTGAGCCGCAGGGTGCCATCACTGAGTCGCCAGAGGCTGGTGTGAAGTCGAAAGTCGGGGCCGAGACGATCCAGAGCAAAGGCCGTGGTCAGCAGCTTCTGATTGGAGGCCGGTACCCGCGGCCTGGTGCCGTTCAGATCAGCCAGCAGCCGACCACTGGGGTCAGCCACGCTGACGCTCCAGACCGAAGCTTCCGAACCGATCAGGGCGGTCAGCCGTTGCTGCAGGCTCGGACAACTGATCTGGCTCTGCAGTTGCGGCAGACCCACCGGCGCCGGTAACGGCGGCAGCGTTGCCAGGGGAGGGCGCTGGATGCTGCGGCTGGCCGGCAGAGCCGGCGACCAAGGATCCGTGGTGGAGGCTGTTTCCTGGGCACGGGCGGGAGCCGAAAGGCTCGGAGCTCCGAGGGCAGCGGCCAGCAGCAGCAGGGCAAGGGGGGCGGGCTTGCTGGTCATTTCAGGACTTGCCCACTTTCAGGTCGGTGACGGTGCCGTTGAAGCGGTAGTTGGCGCCCTCCAGCTCCACTGGAGCACCGATCTTGATCGTCTGGTTGCCGAAGACAACCCCGCCACTGGTCTTGCGGCCCTCCCCGTTCAACACGAAGCGGCCATCAAACGTGCCGAACACCTTCTGATTGGGATCCGGGGCGCTGACGACGCGGCCAGCGGGCGTGAGGATCGAAATCCGGCGATCCAACGGAATCACGCGCTCGATCGCCACACTGCCGTGGGGTTGGTTGCGGATCACGATCGCCACCTTGCCTTCGGCCTCGGCACTCCTGATCAGCGCGGCCGAATCGGCGGAGGGCACTCCGCGCACGTCGACAGTGACGGTGACCGGTTGCAGCGAGCCGGTGGCGCTCGCCACCGCGCCACTCAGCTTCGGGCTCCAGACCACACCGCCGATGGCCAGCAGCACGGCAGCGGCCGCACCGAGATCGACCAGATTCCAGGAGCGAGAGGCAGAGGGATGGCTGGCCATAGGAACCGATCAGGCCTGCGAAGTGTACGCAGAGTTCCCCAGAGCCACCAGTGCCACTCCACCAGTGCCACCCGGGCCGCAGTGACACCCGGGGCATGGCCCCGTGGTCAGTTCTGCAGCCCCTCAATCAGATCGCCCAGGGCCTTGAGGTTGCGACCCAGACTCTGGCCCTCACCACCACTGAGGGCCTCGTCCTGCTGTTCGCTATCGGGCTTGCGCTCGAAGCTGGCGACAAAGCGATAACCATCGGGATCCAGCCGGTAAAGCTGCCACTCGCCAGGCCAGGCTCGGCGCAGGGCGCTGGCGCTCTGGGGGAGCAGGGCATAGGCGGCCTGCCATTGGGCCAGGAAACCGCGGCGCCGTTGCCGGGCCACGCTGCCGATGCCGACGCTCGCATCCTCGAGGTTGGGGTTGAGCAACACCACCGGGCCGCGATGGGCGGCACAGATCTGCTCCACCTGCTCGTATTCCGCCTGGCTGGCCCCGGCGAGCAGCAGCAGCCCCTCACTGGCGCCTTCCGCCTGCAGCCGCTGCTGATCGCCGAAGCTGGCGATGTTGGCCGCCGCATCACCGGCGTCGCGGCGGGCCAGGGCCGTGGCCCCCATATCGGCGAACAGCAAGCGGGGCTCCAGGCCCGCCGCCGCCAGCGCCTGGTTCAGGCGCAACACCAGCGGCAGCAATCGCAATCCTTCAAAGCGGAACTCCACGGTCCAGCGGCCGGCTGGCGTGGCAGCCAGGGCCTGGTGGAGGGCTTCGAGGGCCTCGGCCTCGGCGGTGAACAGATCAGCGGGCAACATCACAGGGATCCGCTGGTGGGCGGCGGCAAAGATCCGGGCGCTCGGACCCTACCCAGCCGACTCATGCCTTGTTTTTTCAGCGTGGATCCAGGCCGTGGACCCGTCCTGGCCGCTGGCCGGAGCCATTGACTGCGAAGGCGGGTGTGGCCTAGGTCAGGGCTGCCTGCAGCTCGCGGCGGGCGCGGTCCAGGTCTGCAGGGAACGGTTCGAGATCCTCCGGTTTCAGCCAGGGCCCGAGACTGAGGCGCAGTCCACTGCTGGCTTCCAGCTCGCTGTAGCCCATCGCCAGCAGGATCGGACTGGCCCCGCCAGCTCCGGCCCCGCCGGCTCCGGCTGAGCCGGCTCCGGCCCCGCCGGCTCCGGCAGCGCTGCTGCAGGCGGAACCACTGCTCACGGCCCAGCCACGGCGAGCCAGCGCTCGCACCAGGGCGCGGCCCGGCAGCGGCCGGCCGTCGTCGCTGGACACCAGCAGGCTGAGGTGATGGGGCA
>CAIZOZ010000368.1 GCA_903934745.1 uncultured cyanobacterium | reverse complement strand
CTGGTTGGCCTGGCGCTCACCCTGCTCTGCTGGCTCGCTTTTTTCCATGGCCTCGGCGCCCTCGGGCTCACGGACAAGACCGAAGCCCTGTTTGTGGAGGTGGGCCATCAGATGGTGTTGCGCCAGGACTGGGTGACCCCCTGGTGGAACGGCGAACGCTTTTTCGACTATCCCGTCTGGGGCTACTGGATGGTGGCCCTGTCGTTCCAGGTGTTTGGGGTCTCCGAGTGGGCCGCCCGCCTGCCGGTGGCCCTGGCGGCTTCGGCGGTGGTGATCGCCTCCTTCGCTCTGGTGGTGAGCTGGGCGCCACCTCAGGAGGAGCGGGCGGCTCGCTGGGGCCGGGGACTGCTCGCCGCCGCGATCCTGGCCACCACCCCGGGCTGGGTGGGCTGGGGGCGCACCTCCACCACCGACATGTTTCTGGCCAGTGCCATCACCCTGGCGCTCTATGGCTTTCTGCTCGCCCATCGCCATAACGACCACGCCGTCCTGAGCCCTCTGGGGAGGGTCCTGTTCGCCCTGTTCTCTGGCGTGGCGGTACTGGCCAAGGGCCCAGTGGGGCTGCTGCTGCCAGGGCTGGTGATTGTGGCCTTCCTGACCCTGACGGCACAGTGGCGTCGCTGGCTGCGGCCGCTGCAACTGCTGGCGATGTTCGCCCTGTTCCTCGGTGTGGCCATGCCCTGGTACGCGGCAGCCGCCCAGGTCAATGGGGGGGCTTTCCTGGGCGGCTTCCTTGGATTCAGCAACCTGCAGCGGTTCACCAGCGTCCTTTATCAACATCCCGGCCCGCCCTGGTTCTATCTGCCCTACCTGCTGCTACTGCTGCTGCCCTGGTCGCTGTTTCTGCCGGCGGCCATCGTTTCGCTGCGCTTCTGGCATCTGAGCTCCTGGCGGCGGGCTGCAACCGATCCCGCCCTGGAGCTGCCCCTGTTTCTGCTGCTGTGGCTGGGGCTGATGACGGCCTTCTTCTCCGCCGCCGCCACCAAGCTGCCGGGCTACATCCTGCCGGTGGTGCCGGCCGGCAGCCTGCTGGTGGCCCTGGCCTGGAGACCGTTTCCCGCTGCCGCACCCGCCCCTTTCGGTTGGCTACGGCTGGCCAGCTGGATCAATCTGGGCCTGTTGGCACTGATGGCGATGGCTGCAGGCATCGCCCCCCGCTGGGCCGCCACCGATCCGGCCCATCCCGAGCTGGCGACAGCGCTGAATCGCTCCGGCTTGCCGCTGTTGCTGGCCGCCGTTCTCGCCGCCAGTGCTCTGGCCCTGCTGGTGCTGTTGCTGCGGCGGCAGGGAGGGGAGGGGCGCCTGTGGCTGCCGAATCTGCTGGGCTTCCTGGCCATTCTGGCCCTGGTGGTGCCGCCCCTGGCACCGCTGCTGGATCGGGAGCGCCAGCTGCCCCTGCGGCAGTTGGCGCGTCAGGCCCGGCTCCAGGCCCGTGCCGATGAACCCCTGTGGGTGGTGGGTGCCAAGCGGTACAGCCTCCTTTTTTATGGCGGCGAAACGGCCGTGTTTCTTTCCGGCAGGGGCAGCCTGCGCGATCGCCTCAAGGACGATCCCACCAGCCTCGGCCTGGGGCCCGCCACCACTTCCGTGCGGCTGATCGGCGATGGGAGCGATCTGCAGGATCTCGGCCTGGCCGCTGGGGCCGTGCAACGTCTGCAGCGTCGCGGTGAGCAGCAACTGTGGCGCGTGGCTCGAGAGGATCTTCAACCGTGATCCGCTTCACCTTCCACCGCCGCGACTGGATTGTGCTCAGCGCCTGCGGCGCCCTGTTGGCCATTCTGGCCGTGCTGATCGATCCGCGGCGTCCACCCACCTTTGATGAGGCTGTGCTGCATTGGCTGGGGGACCAGCTGCGCGGGCCGATCGGCGATGGGCTGCTGATGGTTTATCGGCTCAGCGGTAAACATGTCACCTCCTTCCTGGTGCTGGCGGCCCTGATCTTCGTGGTGCTGAGGCGCTGGTGGCGGGATCTGCTCCTGCTGGTGATGGCCACCGGCGGCATTCTGATGATCGTTGACCTGGCGCTCAAACCCCTGTTTGACCGTGCCCGACCACCGGAAAAGTTGCTGGATGTGGATGGCCGCAGCTTCCCGAGTGGCCATGCTGCCGGCGCCGTTGCCTTCTATGGCGCCATGGTCGTGATCGTGGCGTCCCACCATCCCCAGCTGCGCCGCCCTATGGCGATCGGCGCCGGGCTATGGGTGCTGCTGGTCTGGCTGAGCACCCTCTATGCCCGGGCCCACTGGCCCACCGATCTGCTGGCTGGTGGCGGGGTGGGGCTGGCCTGGTTGGTGGTCTGCATTGCAACCTGGCGTCAGCCCCCTTCCCTGCCCCCCTCCCCATGACCTCCGGCTTCCCCACCCTTTCCAGCCTGCGGGGCCTGCGCACGGCACCGGCCCTTGAGGCTGCCGAGCGCGCCCTGCTGCGCCAGGAGCTGCAAACGGCCATGGGCCGCTGTGCATGGTTCACCATCGGTGTGATGGCACCGAGTGCCGCCGCTGCCCTCGATGGGCTGCGGCAGTGTGAAGCAGCCCTGGGCTGGCCGGCGCTGGATCCCCAGGACCCGGCGGCGGTGGAGCAACAGGCCACCACGGCTGTTTTCCTCAAGGGCAACCAGCGCAACGGCCGCTTCCTGATCCGCTGCGAGGCGGGGCTGGGCGAAGGGATCTTGATCACCGGTCATCAGAGCGACGATCCCCAGCAGGAGGACACCTGGGGCCCCCTGCCGCTGGATCTGTTCGCTACCCCCTGAGAGGGCCGAGCGCCCTGGCCAGCCGCAAGCTCGCCTGCGCTCGCGGCCTAGGCTGCCCTGCTGAAGCCCGGCGGCTCCTCTTGCTGGAGTCGTACGCCGTCCCTCTCGCCGCACCATCAGCCGATGTCCAGCCCAGCCTCCGGTTCTGCAATCGCGTCGTCGCTGCGCATCGCCTCCCGCCGCAGCCAGCTGGCCCTGGTTCAGACCCATTGGGTGCGCGATGAGCTGGCCAAGGCCCATCCAGGCCTGGAGATCAGCATCGAAGCGATGGCCACCCAAGGCGACAAGATCCTCGATGTGGCCCTGGCCAAGATTGGCGACAAAGGCCTGTTCACCAAGGAACTCGAAGCCCAGATGTTGCTGGATCGGGCCGATATCGCCGTCCACAGCCTCAAGGATCTGCCCACCAACCTGCCCGAGGGGCTGATGCTGGGCTGCATCACGGAACGGGAGAATCCTGCCGATGCCCTGGTGGTCCACGAGAAGCATCGCGACCAAACCCTGGCCAGCCTTCCCGAGGGCAGTGTGGTGGGCACCAGTTCGCTGCGGCGCCTGGCTCAGTTGCGTCACCACTATCCCCAGCTGATCTTCAAGGATGTACGGGGGAACGTGATCACGCGGCTGGAGAAGCTCGATGCCGGCGAGTACGACTGTCTGATCCTGGCGGCGGCCGGTCTCGGTCGGCTGGGTCTGGGCGATCGCATCCATGAGCTGATCGATGCCTCGATCTCGCTCCATGCCGTGGGACAAGGCGCCCTCGGCATCGAGTGCCGTCTGGGGGATCAGGCGGTGCTGGAGCAGATCAAGGTGCTGGAGCATCAGCCCACGGCCCGGCGCTGCCTGGCCGAGCGAGCCTTTCTGCGCCAGCTGGAAGGGGGATGTCAGGTGCCGATCGGCGTCAACACCGCGTTTGAGGGCGACGAGCTTGTGCTCACCGGCATGGTGGCCAGCCTCTATGGTCTGCGCTTGATCCGCGATCAGAGCCGCGGCCCCCAGGACGATCCCGAAGCGATTGGCCTGGCCCTGGCCCACTCCCTGCGAGCTCAGGGTGCCGGCGAGATCCTGGAGGAAATCTTTGCAACCGTCCGGCCCGAAGCCTGACCCGGCCCGGACGGCTGAGCCGGCCAGCGCCGAGGTCCGCTCCCTGCCGTTCCAGTGGAATCTGTTGGCCTGGGCCGCCCTGGTGGGCACGCTCACCGGCCTGGCGGTGGTGGGCTTTCACGAACTGCTGGGCTTCATCAATAATTTTCTGTACGGCCCGTTCGTCGAGTGGCTGCTGGAGGTGGGGCGGGCCTCGTCCACGGCGACTGTTACGGAGTTGGCCGCCATCGATCTGCCGCCCCTGGTCGACGAGGGGGGCACACCGCTCAAAGCCCTGCTCCAGCTCGGCCTGGGTGGGATCGGTCTGCTGACAACACCGCCGCCGGCTCCGGCCGAACCGGCGACCATCGCCCTGCCTGCCAGCCTCGACTGGCTGGAGCTCTGGCCGGTGGTGGTGGTACCCACCCTGGGCGGCCTGGCCGTGGGTCTGTTGCGCTGGTTGGGGGGCACGATCGGGCCGGGGCTGGCCAGCCTGATGGCGATGGCCGATGGCTCCCTGGCAGCGGCGCCGCGGTTGCCCCTGTTGCGACTTGTGGCCGCCTCCCTCAGTCTCGGCAGTGGCGCTTCGCTGGGCCCCGAGGGTCCAAGTGTGGAAAGCGGCGCCAATCTCGGCCTCTGGGTGAGCTTGAAGGCCCGGCTTTCACCTCAGTCGCAGAAGGCTCTGGTGGCCGCTGGGGTGGCGGCCGGTCTGGCGGCGGGCTTCAAGGCACCGATCGCTGGGGTGTTCTTTGCCTTCGAAGGCAGTTTCAGTGCGATTCCCGGTCGCCCCAGCCTGCGGGCCGTGCTGGTGGCGGCGGTGGCCTCCTCGCTGGTGACCCAGCTGTGCCTAGGCGACGAACCGATCCTGCGATTGCCGGCCTATGAGGTGCGATCGCTGCTGGAGTTACCGCTCTATCTGGGGCTGGGAGTGCTGGCCAGTCTGATGTCCTGGTTGCTGGTCAGCCTGATGGCAGCTGGGCGAGGACCGCGGATGCAGGCGCTGATCGATCGCCTGCCCCCCGGCCTGGCAACGGCCATCGGCGGTGCCACGGTCGGGGCGATGGCCCTGGCCTTCCCGCAGGTGCTGGGGGTGGGCTACGACACGATCGAAGCCCTCCTGGGCAGCGATGGAGGCATCCCGCTGCTGACCTTGCTGGCCCTGATCGGAGTCAAGCTGCTGGCCACCGCGGTGAGCAATGCCAGTGGCTTTGTCGGCGGTGGCTTCGCTCCCTCGCTGTTTCTTGGTGCCGTGCTCGGCAGTTGCTATGGCCAGCTGCTGGGCGAAGGCTGGCTGCAGCTACCGGTGGCCGAACCACCCGCCTACGCCATGGTGGGCATGGCAGCGGTGCTGGCGGGCAGTGCCAGGGCACCGCTGACGGCCCTGCTGCTGTTGTTCGAGCTCACCCGCGACATCCGCATCGTGTTGCCGCTGATGGCGGCAGCGGGCCTGAGTGCGGCCCTGGTGGAGCGTTGGCAAGGCTTCCGCGATCCGGGCCTGCTGGGCCCCGATCCGCTCGAGGAGGAACGGCGGCAGCGATTGGCCGACTTGCCTGTCGCCGAGGCCCTGGAACCCTTCAGCCCGCTTGTGCTGATGGCCGACCTGCCAGCGGCCGAGGCCCTGGCCCAACTGATCGCTGTCCATGGCCACTGCCTCGTGATTCAGGAGCAGGGCCTGGCGGTGGGCCTCGTGACCTTGCCCGATCTGCAGCGCGCCCTTTCCGGGGCGTTAGCCAGAGCTGGGGAGGGGCCGGCCGTCAGCCTGCTGGATTGCCGCCGCACGGATCTGGTCTGGTTGCCCTTGGAGGCGAGTCTCGTCCAGCTAGAGGATCAACTCACCCCAGCTGGACTGCGCCAGATTCCGATCTTTGAACTGCCAGGCAAAGCGGTGGGCTACCTGCCCCAGGATTTACCCTCCGGGGGACTGCCGATCAGCGCCCTGCGGGGTCTGGCCAGTCGCGATGGCATGGCCAGAGCCTTGGCGGCTCGGTTGGGGGTTCAGCCTTCGAAACGGGAATGGACCAGCGATTCAGCCACTGGATCGGCCTGAGACAGCAGATTGAGAATGCGCTGCAGATCCAGATCGGAAAGTTCGCCATCACGGCCCCACTTGAGCGCCGTGCTGTTGAGCTGATCGATGGTGTGAGTGGAGGGGTGGAACATGGAGTTGACGGCGTTACCGGCTTGCCGCCTGGAGCAGATCCAATGACCTTAGGTGTTTGTACCCAGACAACACCAGGGGTTCGGGGGTGATCTGCAGAATGTCTTCGGGAGTTGCCGCAAGCAGCGATCAGTCGGGGCCACGGGGGCAGCAGCAGCTCCTCAACCCAGCCAGGACTCAGTTCTTCACCACCACCAGCGTTCCCACCTCCACCTGGTCGAACAGGGCTTGGACGTGGGGATTGAGCATGCGCACACAGCCGTGCGAAACCGCTGCCCTGGTGTTCACCGCCCAGGCCCAGGCCGGTGGGGTGCCGTGGATGCCGTACTGGTCTCTGGCGGTGGTGTGAAAGCCGATCCAGCGGTCTCCCAGCGGTCCATTCGGACCGACGATGGGATTGTTCTTGCCGCTCTTGGTGCTCTGGTACTGAGGATTGATCACCTTGTTGCGGATCTTGAAACTGCCGGTGGGAGTGGGAGTGGCGGGGTCGCCGATGGCCACGGGCCAGCTGCCCAGCTTTTTGTCGCCTTCGTAGAGACTGATCGTGCGGCGGCCCAGCTCCAGCAGGATCCGGCGCGTGCTGCTGATCGCTGATGTGCTGATAGGCGCCGGCAAGCTCGTGGGTGTGAGCCCGGCGGCGGCGGCCCTGGTCCCGGACGGCCCGGGGGTGACCAAGGCGGCCGGATTAGCCGGCAAAGCCGGAGGCGGTTCAATCGCCAGGGCTGCGCCCCCGGCCAGGCCGCTGCAGGCTCCGCAGCTCAGGGTCAGGACCGCGAACAGCGCCGCTGGGCGCCGGTGGGTGGACGACGAGACCGGGATGGGGGCAGGCATGGCGGCGACAGGGGGAAGATGCGGCTTGTTCAGGAGAAACGGCCTCAGTTGACCAGCTTGGCCTCGATGGTGTCGAGGTAACGCTGTTCGCAGTCCTTGACGATGCGTACGGCTTCGCTGCCGTCAAAGAAGCCATTCACCTTGCAGGTGCCGGGCTTCTTCAGATCCTTGTAATGCTCCCAGTAATACTGGGTTTCCTTGAGCCAATGGGCACCCAGTTGCTCGTAGCTGCTGATGTGATCCATACGCTTGTCGTCGGCAAGCACGGCAATCACCTTGTCGTCCACTTCGCCGCCATCATCGAACTTCATGATGCCGATGATGCGGGCCTCCACCAGCGAACCAGGCACCAGAGGCTCCGTCACGCCCACGATTTCGATGTCGAGGGGATCGCCATCTTCGTCCCAAGTACGGGGGATACAGCCGTAGGCGAAGGGATAGGCGAGCGAGGAGTAGCCGACTCGGTCGAGCTTGAGCTGGCCGGATTCGGTGATCAGCTCGTACTTGTTGATGGTGTTCGAGTTGAGTTCCACGATGGCATTCAGCCGCAGCTCAGCCTCATCGGCAAAGGCGGGCAGCACGTGCAACAGGTTGAGCATCGTGCGGCTCGGTGCGTGGTCGATGTTCGCCATGGGCTCAGGAATCGCTTTGGCATCTTAAGGAGTGCCTCCGCAAGCCAGCCCGCCGCCCCTGGCCCCAGCAGCACCAACGGCCGACCACCCATTGGGCCTGAGGGGCCGCTGCTGGGGTTTCAACCGGAGATCGCCTGAGCCTGGGCGGTTTTTTGGCTCTGGGCCAGCCTGCGTCAACGTGGAAAGCGCACCTGGCAGGGCCCTGCCGTTCCAGGTGCGGATAGAGCCGGCCCGGCTCAGGCGGCAAGTCTGGCCAACTTGTCCTTGAGGTAAGTCAGAAAGGCCGCCGCGCTCAGCGGCCGGCCGGTGACCTGCTCCACCAGCTGCTCCGCATTGACGCTGCGGCCCAGCGGCCAGACGTTGCGCCCCAGCCAACCGAGAATCTCCCCTTCCTGACCGGCCGCGATCAGCGGCTCCAGCGGCCCCAGTTCGGCCGCCATCGTTTCGCTCAACTGGGCACTGATCAAGTGGCCCAGGGCATAGGAGGGGAAATATCCAAATAGTCCCTCACTCCAATGCACGTCCTGAAGGCATCCCTCGGCGTCATGGCCCGGACGCAGCCCGAGCAACTGCTCCATGGCGTTGTTCCAGCGTTCCGGCAGTTCCTCCACCGGCAGGCCCTCTTCAAGCAGTTCCAGCTCCAGCTCAAAGCGCAGCACGATATGGAGGCAGTAGCTCAGTTCATCGGCCTCCACCCGCGTCAAGCCAGCCTGCATCGGATTGATGCTGCGCCAGAAGCGCCGGCCATCTCCCCAGGGATCGCGGCCCAGAGCTGAACGGAAACGCGGATACCACCGCGCCGCGAAGGCCGCACTTCTGCCAAGCCGACATTCAAAGAAAAGGCTCTGGCTCTCATGGATCCCCATTGAGGTGGCATCACCGAGCGGCCAGGGGAAGAAGTGATCACCGCTGCGGGGCAGACCTTGCTCATAGAGGGAGTGGCCCCATTCATGGGCCGTGGCCAGGAAAGCCGAGAAGGGCATGCCGGGCACGATGCGGGTCGTGATGCGGAAATCAGCCGGACCGATGGTGCTTGAGAACGGATGGGGTGAGCGGGAGCGCTGGCAACGGCTGGCGTCGTAACCCCATTGCTGCAGCAGCTCCTGGCAGAGCTGGTCCTGGCTCGATTCACTCAAGTCCCAGTCGGCAGGCGGCAACGGTGGCAGGGCCGCGGCCTGTTCCAGCAACAGTGGCAGCTGCTGACGCAGCGGCTGGAACAGCTCTTTCAGGCGCTGCTTGCTGATGTCAGGCTCAAACCCCTGGGCCAGGGTCTCCCAACAACTGCGCGGCTCCGCCAGTTGCCGCGCTTGCTCCTGGCGCAGGCTCACCAGTTCCGCCAGGGCCGGAGAGAACAGGCCAAAGTTCTGGGCAGTCTTGGCCTGCTGCCAGAGCGCATAGCCCCGAGCCTGAGCCTCGGCGATCTGACCCACCAACACCGGATCGAGCCGCTGCTGACGTTCGAGGTCCTGGCGCAACAGCTCCAGATTGCGCCTGGCGGCCGGCTCGGCGGCGGCGGTCAGTTCCGATTCGGCTGCAGCCACCAGCTCGCTGTATTCAAGGCAGCTCTGCCGACCATGCAGCTGCCGGGCCAGCAGCGCCAGTTGCTCGCCCCGCCACGGCGCGCCGGCGGCTGGCATCACCGTGTTCTGGTCGTAATACAAGGTGCTGTGAATCGATCCCAGCAGCTGGGTGCCATGGAGGTAGGACCGCAAGCGCTCGCGAGCGGAGGATTGGTCCAGAGAACCCATGGTGATCGGCATCGCTGCTGGGAGCCTGCCGCAGACTGGGCTGCTGTGTGGTTGCAGCCGGCAGGGCTACCGCAACAGCTGTGGCCAACTCAGCCAGCTCTGGCCAGGCTGGAGTTGATACTCGAGGCCCCAGATGGCCGTGTCGATGTGGCGGGCCGGCACCCAGCTGCTGGCGATTGGTCTGTTGGGGCTGCCCATGCTGAACTGTCCGGCCGGGGCCGCCAGCCTGGACCAGATCCGCAGGCTCGAGAACCTGATCAACGCCAGCGGCAGTGAGACGGTGGTTTCGGCTCAATGCCCCCCCGATCACGCTGGCTATTACGAACACGATGGCAAGGGGATCGACCGGCTGGTGATCTGCAGGCGCCAGGTGGATCTCGGTGATCTCGAGGCTGTGTGGGAAGTGATGGCCCACGAAGCGACCCACATCATGCAGGCCTGCACGGGCACCAGCGCCATCGCCGATGACCTGATGCCACGCCTCTACCGGGAACTGCAGAGGCTGGCGCCCCACCACGCGAAGTTGGTGGGAACCCACTATCGCCGTTCGGACCAGCGGCTTGAAGCAGAGGCCTTCTGGATGGAGCTGCAACCCCCGGAGCTGGTGCTGGCCCTGTTTCGCCACAACTGTGTGCGTTTCCTGGAGCGCAACGGGCGCTGGGATTGAGAGCTGGCTAAGGCACTGATTCACGCAAGGCCATCCATCTCGATGCCCTGGACCCAATCCAACGGTAGACAAAGTGTAAAAGGATCGCCTTGTTCGCAAGACAAGGCGATCCATGCAAATGACAGCTCCGCCGATCAAAGGCCGATCAAGTGAAAACCCTCTCAGACAACGATGCCTTTGTACCTTCTAACTGTGGAACCTGACTGTGTCCCATGCCTCGCACGTTCACGGTGACCTGGGCATCCAATCTGAGACGCGTAATTGCCGGACCAGCGCCCCTCAATGCTTTACAGAAATTATAAGTAAAAACCCCTCGATAAATGCCACCAATCAACGTCTCAGCCGATGTCTGGTTGTCGCGGCATCCTGCCCACAGAACATGGTTCAGCCGCTCGACAACAACAGGCACCCTGGCGCGATCATCCGTTTCAGGCCGAAGGATGCCCCGCACAGGCAGCGAGGGATTGACATCCAGGAAAAATCCCCAATCAATCGGTGGCTCAATGAATCGATAAGCGACGGAATCGGCATCTGCCGTAGCCGCCATCGCCGCCAGCTCTCTCGTTCCAGTACCAGCGTGACAGGAATCAAAGATGATGTCCAGATTCACTCCGGCCGGCAAACCGGCCAATAAAGCTCGAAAGTCATCATCCTTAATCATGCCAGCAGCGGCGTAATCATGGGGACAAATCGTTTCATCCTTTGCATCGAGCTCATCACCGCTGACATCGGCCATCTGTGAACCATGTCCTGAGTAGTGAAAAACGAGAACATCGCCTTTCTTTGCATCGGCAATCAACCATTTGAACCCTTTGAGAATAGCAGCCTTAGTTGCTCTCGAATCCGTAAGGATTTTCATTGTTGCAGGAGCTGCCGCAACAATGCCCAGAACACTGAGGGTGTTAGCCATGTCACGGACATCATTCACACAGCCGCGCAAATCAGGGCCGCCTGCACCGGCAGGGGCATAAACATTAATCCCAACAAGAAGTGCCTTTTTTGTCACAAGGATTTCTCCAGCAATTTGATTGAATCGACAGACTTTTAGGCATAAAGAGCGACGACGCTGCGCCAAAACAACTCGCCCCAGCTCCTACTAGTCGCAGGCCACAAATAGCGCCTCCAGCGAGAGAGATCACACCCTAACTACGCCACGGCTAGCGGCCAACGAATACCCAATAAATGCTGCAATAATGAAGCCAGTAAGGCTTCATTCTGAAATCTTCTTGAACAAAGAAGAAGTCAACCTGAGATCAAAAGCCCGCATCTCTTCAGCAACAATTAACATCAGTCTTGTTTTCATGGTCAGCCAGCCCTTTTGCCCTCTTGGAAGTTCAGAACGTCATCGCTTGAAATCAGTTCAACATCCACTGGGGGCGTGATTGGGTCGCTTGATTCGGCCATTTGGTTCAAAGCTGACCCTGCGGGGCGGGCCGGAGCCCGGCTGTGGAAAGCCCTGCTGATCAGCGAATCAGGCGGCTGGAACACCACGGCGCCCTGAGGCCAACCGGGCCCGGCCGCTGGAGGCCCAGAGGTGCAGGGCGTCGAGTTGTTCGCGGGCGGTGCGGCTCAGGGGCACCACCTGGCTGGCGGCGGTGATCAGATCCGCCTCTCCCAGCTCGCGGCCTTCGCCGAAAGCCAGATGCATCGCCTCGATCACCGTCTGCTCCAGCTCGGCGCCGGAGAAACCTGCCGTGCGATCCACCAGCACCTCCAGCTGAATCGTGTGGGCCGGCCGGCGGCGGCGCAGCTGCAGATCCAGGATCGCCCGACGTTCGCCGCCATCCGGCAGCTCCAGCAAGAAGATTTCATCGAAGCGCCCTTTGCGCAGCAATTCCGCTGGCAGCCGTTCCACCGCGTTGGCGGTGGCCACCACGAACACAGCACTCGTCTTTTCGGCCATCCAGGTGAGCACCGTGCCCAGCACCCGCTGGCTGGTGCCGCCATCCCCTCCACCCGAGCCCGAAGCGCCGGCGAAGCCGAAACCCTTGTCGATCTCATCGATCCACAACACGCACGGGGCCATCGCCTCGGCCCGCTGGATCATCTCGCGACTGCGCGCCTCACTGGCCCCCACCAGCCCGGCGAACAGGCGACCCACATCCAGCCGCAGCAAGGGCATGCCCCAGCTATGGGCAATCGCCTTGGCGGTGAGGCTCTTACCGGTGCCCTGGGGGCCCACCAGCAGCACCCCCCGCGGCAACGGCAGCCCATAGCGCTGGGCCTCCTCGCTGAAGGCCCGATGCCGTTGCTCCAGCCAGTGCTTGAGCGCCTCCAGGCCGCCGATATCCGCCGGCGTGGCCTCACTGGGGCAGTACTCCAGCAGCTCACTGCGGGCGATCGCCTGGCGCTTCTCCTCCAGCACCTCGGCCAGATCCTCCGCCCCCAGCTGGCCTCGGCGGGCCAGGGCCCGAGCCGCCAGCTGCCGCACCCGCTGTTCACTGAGGCCATGACAGGCGGCGGTGAGCAGCTCCAGCACCTCCGCCGGCAGCGGCCGGCCACCGGCCACGGCGATTGAGCCCAGCAAGGCACCGATCTCGGCCGCCTCCGGCAGGGGCAGCTCCAAGATCGTGATGCAGTCTTCCAACTCCCGTGGCAAGCGCCAGTCCGGCGCGCTGATCACCAGGGTGTGGGGCACCAGTGGCAAGGAGGCGGCCAGGTTGCGCAAGCGGCGGCAGATGCCCGGATCCTCGCCATAGCGATGGAAGTCCTTGAGCAGCAGAATCGTCCCCTGCTCGACCGGCAGCGCCGCCAGGGCCTCAAGGGCCGCCATCGGATTGCGAGCGGCCTCCCCCTGGCGATTGGCAGCACCGCTGAGCCCCGCCACGAAATCCCAGCGCAGCAACAGGCGGCCGCCCAGGCGACGGCAGACCTGCTCCAGCAGCGTTTCAACCCGCTGCTCCTCCAGGCTGCGAATCCAGAGAATCGGCGTGCGCGAGCGGATCAGCAGATCCAGCTGGTCAACCAGAGGGGTGGGATTGGCCATCGACTTCAGGGCAGCAGCTGGCGCAGGGCCGCCCAGCGCGGATCAATCGGGGCCTTGGATTCGTCGCGCCGGTCGCCGCCCGATTCGCGGCAGTCGCCCTCGGTGGCGCCAGGCGCGGACTGCACCTGGGTGCTGCTGCCCTGGGAAGAGGCGGCACTGGGGTGGTGGTGGACTGTGGCGTTGGTCTGGCTGCCGCTCGTGTTGGCTGCTCGGGGGGCAGGGCGTTGCACCGGCGGCAGGGGCGGGCCAGGGCAATCGGCACCGCAGCGGTTCACCACCGGCAATTGCAGGCTCAACTGCTCGAACAGCCAGCGCTCCGGATCGAAATCGCCACGGGGATCAAGGCGATCGTCCAGGGCCTCGATCAGCAGTGGCTCCGACAGCAGTGGCTCCGGCAGCAGTGGCTCCGACTTGGCCTTGGCGACGGATCGGCTGCCGGTCGGGCGCCTGGTTGGGCGCCGACCACCTGGGGAAACCGTGCCGGCCAGGGCCGTCAGATCGTCGTGATCGGCCTCGCCAACACCGGCACCAGCCAGCTCCAGCAGTTCATGCACCGCGATCTGCAGCGGCAGGTTGTAGAGCTGCAGGCAGCGGTCGCAGCAGAGATTCACGATCGTTTCGACCTCACCTTCCACCTCGAGCACGCTGCCATGGTGATGGGCCCGGATCTGACCCCGAACCGGCGTGAGGCTGTCGAGTTCGCTGAGGTGCTGCTGCACCAGCCAATGCTGGGCCTCTCCCCGTAGGCGCAGCTCCTGAAGGGGCACGGGCCGCAACGGCGGGCTGACGCCAGGGGCCGCCGGATTCACTTCTTGGTCTTGGGTTCAAACGGCAGCCGCCCAGCCTCCGGGCCACCGGCGGTAGCGGTGGCGGCCGTTGCCATCTGCTTATCGAGTATCGCCTGCAGGTTGTCAGGCAGGGCCTCAAGGGTGAGCAGGAAGGTCTGCAACCCCTGGAAGATGTTGGCCACCACCATGTAGAGCAGCACCCCAGCTGGCAGGGGGAAGAACAGGAACATCGCCGTGATCATCACCGGCGTGATCTTGTTGGCCGTGCTCTGCTGCGGATTGGGCGGCATGCCCCTACCCGAAAGGATCTGGGAGGCGAACAGGCTGGCGCCGAAGGCTCCCACCAGGATGGCGATATCCCAGTTGACGGCGCCGTCGGTCATGAAGCCGACCTGGCCGAGGGCCTTGATGAACAGGAAGCCACTACGGGCCGCCAGGCCGGGGATCTTGCCCTCGACCGTGGCATCACCAGGGGACAGGGCGATGATCTTGCCGCTGGCATCGACACTGACCACGCCATCACCCTTGGTAACGCTCCAGCTGGGCTGGAAGCTATCGCCGTTCTCGACCGCAGCGAGCACCGAACCGAAGCTGTCACCGGTGCGGGTGTGCAGCTTCACCGTTTCGCTGTCGCCCACCCCAAGCTTGGTACCACCCTCGAGGCTGCCGATCACCGGCACATGGCTGGTGGCCGTGACGAAGATCGAATGGCTGGGGGTGTTGAAGGGCTTGGTTTCCACCGCAGCGATCTGATCCGCCGGCAGCACCTTGAGATTGAAGGTGTAGGGCACATCGGCGAACGGTGAACCCCGCAGCGTGGCGAACAGGGCAAACAGGATCGGCATCTGAACCACCAGGGGCAGACAGCCCGCCAGCGGACTGCCGAACTCCTTCATCAGCTTGCCCAGCTCCTCCTGCTGCTTCTGAGGGTTGCTGGCGTGCTTGGCCTTGATCTCGGCCTGACGCGCCTGCATCACCGGCTGGGCGATGCGCATGCGCCGGGCGCTGCGGATCGAGCCGGCACTCAACGGGAACAGGGCCAGGCGGATCACCACCGTGAGGGCGATGATCGCCAGCCCATAGCTGGGCACCAATCCGTAGAAGAAGTCGAGGATCGGCAGCAGCAGGTTGTCGGAGATGTAGCCGATCACGGCAGGCAGCGCTCAGGGGTAAGGGAATCCGGGGCCAGTGTGCCCGAACGGGGGCAATCAATGCGGGCGGAGATCCGCCGAAGCAGACGGAAGGCGGGCTCAGGGGGCTGGAAAGACAGTGAGGGGCAGGAAAAAGCGGCAAAAAAATGGAGCCTGGTATCCCCCGCTCCCTGGGGCGAACGGGAACTGAAACGGTCAGACCCCTTCAAGCGGCTTCCGCTTCCGGCTTGGCGAAACCGCTGCTGGACTTGGCCGCCTTAGCGCCTTTGGCCTGGCGCAGCTCCTCGATCTGCGCCTCAATCGCGCGGAAGTGCGGCACCGAGCGCATCTCCAGCTTGGAGCCGTCGTTGAGCACCAGCACCATGTCGCCCCAGGCACCGAAGCCCCTGGGCACCGAGCGCACCTCGCGAATCTGGCTGTAAACCACCTGACTACGGTCGCGGCCCAGCCAGCCGCCATTGACCTCAATGCGACGCGTGGTGATGCGATAGCGCAGCCACAGCGCCCGCACGATCGCCCCCACCGCCAGCGGAAGGCCCACCAGGGTGATCGCCAGCACCAGGCCGAAGATCAGATCCCCTTTGGCGGGCCCGCCTTCATAGAGCACCGTTTCCTGGATCTGGGATTTGCCAGGGATGCCGGCCATCGGGTTGCCCGAACCGGCTGGGCCTGTCGGAGGCACCTTGCTGGGCTCGGCACTTGCTGGGGTCATGGGCTCAGGCCTGCCTTACGCAACAGATGACGCCATTCTTCCAGCAGCTGGGCCGGTTCGGCCTCGGCGCAGCCTGGCTTGAGGCTGAGCAGCAGCCACTGGGGCCCGTTGCCCAGCGGCATCTGCTGCAACGCCTCGGCCTGAGCGAACAATTCGGCCTGCAG
>CAIZOZ010000367.1 GCA_903934745.1 uncultured cyanobacterium | reverse complement strand
GGTTCCCGCCTTCACCAGAACCTTTTCAGACGTCTCAAGATCCTGAGAGCCGACTGGATTTTTTTTGAAGATGGTATCGAGGCGTGCCGTGACAGCTTTCTCGGGCGACGTGCTCATCGTTTGCTTACCTCCTTGATGTCGAAAGGCAAAGAACTGGACAACCCTAGGATTAGTCAGCTGCCTCCCTATCGAGCACGCGCAGCACATTTGGGCTTGTCAATTACAAACCGCGCATCGCTCAGAGGCATGACGCTCAGGCCTCAGCGGCCGGCTCCCCTGGCGGCGCCAACGTCTCGGGATTGAGCGGAGCCACCAAGGCCGCATTGGCCCGCACCCGGCAGGCAACGGGACGATCACGCAGCGCCTGGGGGCGCAGATCCTGGCGCAGGTCGAAGGGATGGGCGAGCAGCCGCAGCCAGGGACGCCCAGCCACGACCAGGATCGCCTCGGTGGCCTCTGCGTTCAGATCGCTGTCGACGACGGCCCCATAGGCCAGCACGGCCACCACCTGTCCCCGCTGATTGCGGCAGTTGAGGCCAGCCGGATCCCGCGCCACCACCAGCCACTGCCGCTGCGCATAGGCGCTGCGGTGACCGGGCAGACGGGTCGAGAAGAAGTCGCCGGCCCGATTGGCCAAGGGCACGTCGGCCATCTGCGCCCGCGCGCTGATCGAGGCGAGCCCGACACTGGCCACCAGGGCCAGGAGGAGCAAGCCGCCGTGACGGATCATCGATCGTGAGCCAGACACCCCGTCACTCTGGCCAGGCTGATGCCGCGATTCAGCCCGCTGAGCCCGATCTCAGCGATCGGCATAGAGACCCCGCAGACCCGCCTCACTGGCCGCCGCCACACCCCGCTCGGTGATCAGGGCCGTGACCAGCCGGGCGGGCGTGACATCAAAGGCTGGGTTGAAGCCGGCCGAGCCGGCTGGCGTGAGCTGCACGCTGGTCAAAGCAGCCCCCTGCCCCGCCTCGCCGGGCTGCACCGCCAGTCCCTGGATGTGGGTCACCTCAAGCTCCGAACGCGCCTCGATCGGAATCTCGGCCACGCCGTCATCAATCATCCAGTCGATCGTGGAGGCAGGCAGGGCCACATAAAACGGCACGCCGTTGTCGTGGGCGGCGAGGGCCTTGAGGTAGGTGCCGATCTTGTTGCAGACATCGCCGCGGCGGGTGGTGCGGTCGGTGCCGACGATCACCGCATCCACCAGGCCGTGCTGCATCAGGTGGCCGCCGGCGTTATCGACAATCACCGTGTGGGGTACCCCCTCCTTGCCCAGCTCATAGGCCGTGAGGCTGGCCCCCTGATTGCGGGGGCGGGTCTCATCGACCCACACGTGGATGGCCAGACCGGCGCGGTGGGCCTTGTAGATCGGCGCCAAGGCCGTGCCCCAGTCCACCGTGGCCAGCCAGCCGGCATTGCAGTGGGTGAGCACATTCAGCGGTTCGCCCTGGCGTTCGGCTGGTCGGGCTGCCGCCAGCTGCTGGAACAGGCGCAGGCCGTGCTCACCGATCGCCTCGCACATCGCCACGTCCTCGGCGGCGATAGCGCCGGCCTCCTGCCGGGCAGCCGCGGCCCGCTCGGCCTCGGGCAGGGGCGTCACCCGCTCGCGCACCCGCTCCAGGGCCCAGCGCAGATTGACCGCCGTGGGGCGGGTGGCATTGAGCTGCTCAAAGGCCGCCGCCAGAGCGCCATCGGCGGGGTCGACCTGCAGGGCCAGCATCAGCCCGTAGGCGCCGGTGACGCCGATCAGGGGAGCACCCCGCACCACCATGGTGCTGATCGCCGCCGCCGCGTCCTCGACGCTGCTGAGCGAGCGGGTCTCGAAGCGGTGCGGCAGCAGGGTCTGGTCGATCACCCAGACCGAACGACCGCCCGCCTCCAGACCGATGGTGCGCCAGGGGGTGCCGTTGATGTTCATGATCTGCCGGACGCGAAAGAGAGAGGCACCGCTTCCCCATCCTGCGACTTGGCGGTGCTGACGGCCGAATCCGGTGGCAGTCCATCGGATCAGCCTGAAGCCAACGCCGGCGGTGACGCCATGCCCGCCCCTGGCCTGGTCAGCTGGCACCTCACCCCGGAGCAGACCGCCGCCACGGTGCACGCCGCCCCATAAAAACGGGCAGCACAAATCCCATCACCGCAAACCATACTTTCCTCCTTGAGCTCAATCATTCTCCGCTTTTCCTCAGGCGATTAAATAGTCGCAGCAACGCCGGCAGCCCAGCCGACCCTACAGAAAATTCAAAAAATCCAGCCCAAATCAAAGGACGAATTCACCACCCACAGCTTCAGGGAACTCGGCAACAACCCTGGCTTCAAAGCCACCAAAACCTCTGGTGCCTGGCATCCCTCAGATCGTCGCCCTTCCCCGATCAAGCGCGGTGAGGCCACAACGACTGGCCGCCTCCCGCCAGGCCGTATCAAAGCTGTCCCAGCGGAAGCTGCGGGGATCGCGGCGGCTGTGGCTGCGATCCACCGCCTGGTGGGTGGTGACGCGGCTCATCGGAATGCCCCAGGCCGCCTGCCAGAGCAACACCTGGCCCGCGGCCACCCGGTATTGCTCGGACGTATAGCCGGAGTGGGCATCGCCATCGCCGCGGCCATCGGGCGGCGTCTCCAGGCTCAGATGCAGAGCCACGTTGTTGAGCGAGCCCACCGAAGCAGGCCGAATCCGCACCGTGAAATCACCGAAGGCGGCCATGCCGGCTCCGAAGGCACGCCCTAGATCGGGCACGATGCGCAGCCTCTGGCCGGCTCGATCGATCAGCTGGTGATAGCTGGCCTGGTCATCGTCCCTGGGATGGGGGGTAGCGAAATAACGCACCGTGTCGGCGGCGGAGATCACGGTTTCATGCAGCACGATCAGCTGGGGCCGGTTCGGGACATCCCGGCCGAAGGCATCGCGAGCCTGGCGCTGGCCGAAGTTACTGGGATCGGCAGGGCGGGCCAGCTCGGGAGGCAGGCGCAAGGCCGTGGCGCAAGCAGCCAGCCTGGCGGCGGGCAGGGGTTGGAGGCCGGCATCGGCCAGGGTCTGCACCGGAAAAGGAGCCTTGACCACCCTGGTGCCGCAGGCGCTCAGCAACACCAGCAAGGGAACCAGGGGCAGCAGGAGCAGGCCCAGGGTGCCTCCCTGTGACTGGATCTTGGCGGCTCCGGGGTACGACGTCACGGCGGCACGACAACAAGGGAAAGGACGGAAGCAAACCAGCCAGGAGCTGCGGCGAAGCCGCTCAGGCGCCGCAACCAGCCAGATCCTGGAACGGCGCTGGCGCCATGGAGCCAAACGGAGACAAGCACAGACAGGCTGGCACCATGGCGCCAGTGCCTCTGCACCAGCACCCAGCAGACCGCCCACTGAAAGCCTGGCGGAGAGCCAGGGCTTAGCCAAGGTTTGCTTGGCCAAGCTCAGCTTGCCCACCATCATCGCGGCAGCCACTCCAACGTCGTCGCGACCGAACGCGTTGGCAGTCAGCCCACCCGATTTAGATCGGTCGATAGCCATACCAGTCGGGCACAGGCGGCTGGTGGCGGCCAGCAGCGATCAGATGCAGCCAGAGCCGAGGCTCTTCCTCCAGGGCCAGGCAGGTCTGAACCGCCAGACAGTCATCCAGGTCCGGGGCAAGGAGCGCCGATCGCTCCACTGGGGGCTGATCCAGCTGCGCCCCATCCCCACGCCGCACCTTCGCCAGCGGAGGTTGCCCCAGCCCGCGCTCAGGGCCAACCAGACCCGCCTCGACCCCATGCAGATCATCCTTGTGACGCTGCACGGCCCCCGGCAACAGCTGGCGGCGGGCGGCGGCGCGGGCCGCCTCGGCGCTGGTGGCCACATACAGCCCGAAAGCGTGCTGTTCGGCCAGTTGGGCGGGGTCATAACCGCCCATGTTCACGAACCACAGGCGCTCCGGTCCCTGGAACGGTTCCGGCCTCAGCTCCACCCGGTAGCCATCCACGAACTGAACCCGCATCCAACTGTCGAGATGGAGCCCCCGCCGCGCTCCGAACCACTGGCGCCGCAGCTGCGGCAGGGTGTCATCGATCGTGGCGCCAACCACGAAGCGCACGTCATGCAGCTCGATGTGGGCCTGCGGAACCCTGCCCCCCAGCACCACCAGGAACAGGCTGACGACTGGCAACGGCTCTCCCCCCTGGGCATGCAGGAGCCCATTCAACGTGACACCCATCGCGACCTCCTGGTCATCGCCCCCGAGTGCCGACCTGAAGCTGCAGCCAAGCCACCGCCAGAACAACTTTCGGGTTCAGTTGGTCGCGAAAACCAGCTGAACCGATATCCGCGGCACAGAGAAGCCAGCCTTGACCACGACATCGGCAATCAGATGATTGGCGTCGAAATACCACTGCAAGCAATGCTTTCAGCCCATAGGCGCACCATCAGCCCTGGGCGACATTCATTAAATTTGACTAGCTCAATATCCGCAGGTTTTCCAATATACTAATGCGGAAGATGGGTGCGAACTTAGCGATTGCCTCCAGAGCGCCGGTGATGAATTCACCCACGCCGAAGGGACGATTGGCCATCAGAAACATGCCGGCAGCCAATGCCAAGCACGCCCGTTCTAGGCGGCACCCACATGGCCAGGCAGGCACCGGCCAGCAAGGCAGCGAAGCTGGCAGTTTGGACACCAAAGTAGACGAGGATTGATACCACCAGAATGACCCGCACCAGGGCTGCGAGAAAATTGACGAGGTAGGCGATCATTCTGGCATCCAGATTGCCGTCGGAAACCAAGGCTCTACGCATCGACTTCACGCCGAAGTTGATGCAGCAGCTGTCCACAATCCAGATCGCAACATCACCGACCAGCTTGAACAGAAATGGAATCACGATCCCCAGGAAAGTCGAAACCTTTAGCTCTAGGGAGACAACATTGACAGTGGCAGCTTTTCCAGGCTTAGCAACTATGGTCGGCTTGTCAAAATAACGCCAGAAAAACCAACAATCATGGCAGCCCTGGAGCTTGCCGCCATCACTCTGGCGACTGGGAGTCATCGATTGAACATTTCAGCCGAGCCTCTGGTGCTACGGGGCATGCAGGAGACGCTCAGGAGAGGCGGCCCTACACCTATCTGGAATGCGGCTCCGAGGCGCTGAATGGCCAGCTGATGCCCCTGCTGGATGATCAGGGCTACGCGGCCTTCTCCCATCCGGCCCTGCACTTTCATCCCGGCAACTACCGGCAGGCGGGCAACTTCACCGGCAGCAAGGGCGATCTGAATCTACTGTGCGTGCCACGGGAACGGTTGGAGGGTGAACATGCAAACGTCTGGCAGGCGCTGCATCCAGCCGTTGAGTGGGCGGGCGTTTCGGCCGACGGCTCTGTCCCCGTGGCTCTGCTGATGCCTCATCAAAAAGCCCACCCCCGTTGGGGAGGGCTGGCTTCCACTCGCCCTTGAGGTTGGCTTCAGGCGAAGTCGTTGACTGTCAGGGTGGTGCTGGACGTGCCGCTCAAGCGATCAGCACCGCGCCTGTCGTGGTGGAGAAGGGGTCTGTCGTGAGGCCGGTGGCGGCGACACCACTGGTCAGACTGAGTTGCACCAGGGTGTCCAGCGCATTATTGCTGCCATCATCGCTGCCTTGTGTGTAAACGAACGATTGATTGGCGAGATCTCCGGTGCCAGCGAACAAGATGCTGGTGCCAGTACTGCCGATGTCGTTGCGCTGGACATACTGAGCAACCGCGGCCAATCTGGAAGTGCTGCTGATGGAGATCTGGCCAGTCCCGTTGTCTTCTTCGAAGAATGTTGTCACCCCGTTGTCTGCCACTTTGTGAGACTTGACAAGTTTAAGAGAGATGCTGACGAATCTGATCCCAAGAGCAGAGTTACTCCCATTCACTGCTGCTGCCCCTGTATTCGCTGCCACTGAGGCAGACCCGGTCAGATCGATTGATTCACTGACTCCGTTGGCGTCGCCAGTGCCAGCCCTGAAATCGGTGATCCGATCGTAGCCAAGAATAAAGTTAATCGAGAGAGCGCCAGTGGTTGTCAGGGATGTGTCGCCTGCCGCGATCACAAATCGATCGAGATCATCGCCGCCGGTGAGGACGTCTGCGCCTGTCCCCCCGGTGAGGGTATCGACCCCAGCACCTCCAAGCAGCGTGTCACCATCGCTGCCGCCGTTGAGGCTGTCGTTTCCGATTCCACCCAGCAATGAATCGGAGCCGCCACTGCCATCGAGCGTGTCGTTGCCATCCCGGCCATCCAGAACATTCCCGGACAGGAGGTCGGTATCCCTGCCCGTGATCAGGTCAGCGTTGCTGCTGCCGATCACATTTTCGATGTTGGTCAGGGTGTCGCTGCCTTCGCCGCTGGCGGTGCCGGCCTGCAGATTCACCGTGACGGCGGCCGTCGCGGCCTCATAGGAGGCGGTGTCGGTGCCGCTGCCGCCATCAAGGGTGTCATCGCCAGCCCCGCCACTCAGGGTGTCGTTGCCTGCCTGGCCCAGCAGCTGGTCGTTGTCCTCGCCGCCCTCCAGCTGGTCGTTGCCGGTTCCGCCATCAAGGGTGTCGTTGCCCGCAAGGCCCCGCAGGGTGTCGTTGCCGCCGAGGCCGCGGATGACATCTGCGTCGGCCGTGCCCTCGATCAGATCGGCTCCGTTGGTGGCGAAGGCGACGCCAAGGTCGAAGCGGACGATGTCGCCATCGGCGATCTCGATGCCCTGCAGATTCTGCGCCAGCAGTTCGATCAGGAGGTCGCCGCTGCCGAGGCCCGCGACCCCATCGGAGATGAAGATGAAGCCCGTGCCGGCGACGCCCAGCTCGGCCTCGACCCAGAACACCACCTCGCCAGCTGTGGTGGATTTGGCGGCTTCGCTGATCACGAAGTTCAGCCTCTCAGCAGCTGTGGTGCCGACGATGGCGTCATCGTTGACCACCGCACCATTGCTGAACTCCAGAGCACTGCCTGAAGGGGTTCCCGTGAGCAGGGTGAGTGGAATCTGGGTGCCATTCGCCTCCGTGAGGCGGATCCGATCCACAGGTTGATAGCCCGCCCCACTGCCGGTGCCATTGCTCCAGTCGCTGATCACATCCACCACAGACTGTGCCCCGGTGATGGTGGTCTGCCAGGCGTTGGCAGCGCTGTCGCCAAAGCGGAAGCTGAACACATTCGGGTTGCTGGTGTCGCTCGCTCCACCATTGAGCTGGTCAACACCAAGGCCACCGATCAGCAGGTCGCCGCCCGCGCCACCGTTGAGCGTGTCGTTGCCGCCGCCTCCGTTGAGGCTGTCCTGTCCATTCCCGCCGGTGAGGCTGTCAGCCGCTGCCGATCCGGTGAGGCTGGAGCCATCGGTATTGCCTGCACTGCTCAGTCGGTAGCCGTTGCTGCCGGTGGCGGAGCTCAGGTCGGCGGAAATTGCATTGGCCACCTGGAGGTTGGTGGTGCCGTTGTTGATGATCGCGGCGGTGGCCACAAAGGCCGCCGAGAGACCGACGTTGGCGGTTGCGCCATTGCCCACCTGCAGGCCATCGACGCTTTCGAGGTCGAGCACTGCATCGGTGCCGGAGTTCACCAGCAACAGGTCGATGCCATCGCCGCCGAGGAGGGTGTCGTTGCCGCTGCCGCCATCGAGGGTGTCGTCTCCTTCGCTGCCCTCCAGGATGTCGTTATTGCTGCCGCCATTGAGAAGGTCGTTGCCGATGCCGCCGATCAGGGTGTCATTGCCGGCCTGACCCTCCAGGGTGTCGTCACCGTCGCCGCCATCGAGGCTGTCGGTGCCGCTGCCGCCATCGAGGCTGTCTTTGCCCAGGCCGCCCAGCAGGATGTCGTTGTCGTTTTCACCGATCAGCAGATCGTCTTCGTCGCCACCGTCGAGGCGATCGTTGCCTGTGCCGCCCCGGAGGGTGTCGTTGCCGATGTCGCCTTCCAGGGTGTCATTGCCGGCGTCGCCGCTCAGCAGATCGTTATCGGTAATGACGGTGAACAGCTGGGCTGTTGCTGCCGCTGCGGGTGCGGGCGCTGTTCCTTTGCCCTGAATCCAGTCGTCGCCATTGCTGCCTTCGAGGGTGTCGTCTCCTCCGAGGCCGATTATGGTGTCGTTTCCGCCCAGACCCCGCCGGAAATCGGCCTGTTCGGTGCCAATCAGCAGATCCGGACCCTCGGTGGGATAGTCGGTCCCGCGCAGGATGCGGGTGATTTCGCCCACGGGATCGCCATCCCCGGGGGTGACGCTGCCCAACTGGATCTGGTCGGCGTTGACGCCCGCCAGTTCGATCAGCAGGTCGGTGCTTTGCAGGCCAGCGGTGCCATCGGAGATGAACAGGAACGAGGAATTGATGTCAAAGGTGTCATCAGCCCAGAAGGCATAGGCGCCGGCGGCGTCGGTGGACAGGGCGGCCTGCTGCACGAAGGTCTGCAGCTTCGCCGCTCCGTTGCCGGAGGCAATGGTCACCTTGCCGTTGCTGTCCAGGGTGAGCGTGCCAGCCACGGTCATCACGGTCAGGCTGGCGGTGAGATCCTCCAGTTGGAGGCGATCGATGGGCGTGTAAGTGCTAGCGATTTCGACGCCTTCGCTCCAGTCGAGGATCACGTCGCGGTTGTCCAGGCTGATGGAGACATCGCTGTCGCCGAAGCGGAAGCGGAACACGTTCTGCTGGCTGGTGCTGCTGGCGCCGCCACTGAGCAGATCCCTGCCGAGGCCGCCATCCAGAATGTCGCCACCGTCGAGGCTGTCGTTACCACCGCCCACGAGGGTGTCGTTGCCGGCGCCTCCCATCAGGGTGTCGTTGCCGGCACCGCCATCAAGCCTGTCGTTGCCCTCGCCGCCACCGAGGCTGTCGTTGCCTTCGGCTCCATCGAGGTTGTCGTTGCCGCTGCCGCCGTCGAGAGCATCGTTGCCCACACCACCCCGCAGGGCGTCGTTGCCGTCCCCACCGATCAGGGTGTCGTTGCCGTCACCGCCCTCCAGGGTGTCATTACCGCTGCCGCCATCAATGATGTCGTCCCCGCCTTCACCCAGCACATCGTCTTCTCCATCGCCGGCCAGAATGCTGTCGTTGCCGTCGCCGCCATAGATGAAGTCACCTCCTCCGGCAAGAGTGTCATCGCCGGGGTCGCCGTAGATCGTGTCATTGCCCGCGCCGCCGAACAGCAAATCGGCCCCATTGATGAACAGGGTCGGGGAAAAGACGTTTCCAGTGAAGCTCAGCAATGTCCCTGTCTTCGTGCCGTAAAGCACGTCGTCGCCGGAACCGGTGTTGAGCAGGGCATCCAGTTCGGGAGGGATCAGGCTGCCGGCGCCGCCGAGCACGCCGCTGAGCAGATCGTTGATGCTGATGCCAGCGAGGCTGATCAACCCGTCAACGAAGTCATTGCCCGTTTCCAGACGCAGCTTGCCGAGCGCATCCAGGATCTGGGAAATCGGAACCCCATCGCCGGCGATGATGTTGAAGGCTCCCAGTGCACCACGAACGGTGTCGTTGCCGCCGTTCCCGAATAGCAGATTGACCTTCGGAGTGATCGAGAGGGGACTGAGGCTGAGCACAGCCGGATCCTTATCGATGGCCGTCAGTTCGTCGTCACCCTCGAGGCCTGCCAGCAGGCTCAGATCGCTTGTTGACGCCCTCAGGTTGTCATTGAAGTTGGAGCCGATCACCCCCTCGGTGTTGAGGATCGTGTCGATCCCGCCATC
Organism: uncultured cyanobacterium; assembly: GCA_903934745.1. Classification (GTDB taxonomy): domain Bacteria; phylum Cyanobacteriota; class Cyanobacteriia; order PCC-6307; family Cyanobiaceae; genus Cyanobium. The sequence goes on along the minus strand of CAIZOZ010000367.1, from coordinate 2,390 downwards.
CCCGTCAAGGCTGGCAAGGCTCGCTCCAAGATCGACGTTGACACCACCAGCGGCCAGCAGATAGGCGGCGATGTCGAGCTCTAGGGGTAGGGAGAGGCCGGCAACCACTTCGCCGCTGCCGGTGCCACCGTCCATGGTGTCATTGCCGGCGCCGCCCAGCAGCAGATCCAGATCCAGGCCGCCGCTGAGGCTGTCATTGCCACCTCCACCCAGCAGCACATCAATGCCATCGCCACCGATGACAGTGTCGTTGCCGCTGCCGTTGACGAAGCCCAGCACGCCATCGAGCAGACCGCCTAAGCCACCCAGAAGGCCTCCGGCGCCCCCGCCGCCCAGCAGGGCTCCGATATCGATGCCGCCAAGGCCAAGGCCGCCGAGATCGCCAAGGCCACCCAGGAAACCACCGGCCAGGCCGAGCAGCACGCCCAGTTCCTGGGTGGTGATGCCATCGCCGATCACGATGTCGATGCCGGCGCCGCCTTCGATCAGATCATTGCCGGCCAGGCCGAGCAACACGTCGGTGCCCCCAAAGCCGCGCACGGTGTCAGTGCCCGTGGTGCTGATGATGATGTTGGTGGCCTCGTTGCCTTCGTAGGTGGCCGCTCCGTAGAACAGCAGGGTGGCGGCGATCAGATTGCTGGCTTCGTTCTCGGTGCCTTCCGGATTGCCGAGCTTGAACAGTTCGATCGAGCTGACGGAGAGGCCGCCCAGGCCGAGGTTGTAGGTGCCGGCGCCGCCGAGATAGAGCGTGTCGAAATCATTGGCGCCACCGGTGCCGCCGCCGAACAGGCCGCCCAGAAGACCGCCGCCGGTGTTGCCGTTGAACTGATCGCCGCTCGCGTCGGCGGAGCTTCGCAACACAAAAACGTCATTCCCGGCGCCGCCGTTGTAGGTGTCGCCTCCGGCTCCGCCCTCCAGGGTGTCGCTGCCGTTGCCGCCGTTGAGGATGTCGTTGCCGAGGCCGCCCAGCAGCACATCGTCATTATCGCCGCCGCTGAGGTTGTCGTTGCCGGCATCGCCGCTGAGGGTGTCGTTGCCGGCGGCTCCATTGAGGCTGTCGTTGCCGCCGGCGCCGAACAGCAGGTCGGCCAGGGCCGAGCCGGTGAGCGTGTCGTTGAAGTTGCTGCCGCTCACCCCCTCGATGTTGAGGTAGGAGTCGTTGCCGCGCGTCCCTGCGAGGCTGCCGGTGGTGAACACCTGCCCAGGATTTGCGCTGCGTTGGAGGGTGAGGCGAATGCCCGCGGTGGCATCGGCGTAGTCGATCAGATCGATGCCGTCGCCGCCGTCGAGCAGGTCGTTGCCCACCCCGCCGCGCAAGGCGTCATTGCCGCCGTTGCCGCGCAGGGTGTCGTTGCCGCCGTTGCCGACCAGCAGGTCGCCGAAGGCCGAACCATTGAGGCTGTCGTTGGCACTGCCACCGGCGACACCCTCCATATTGCGGTACACGTCGCTGCCTAAGGACGTGTTGGCCGTGGTGTTCGTGTCGCTTTGAACCAGCGTCAGGTTGATCGCCGTGGTGGCATCGCTGAAATCAAGCAGGTCGATGCCGTCGCCGCCGTCGAGCGTGTCGTTCCCGGCCCCACCGCGCAGCACGTCATCGCCCTCACCGCCATCGAGACTGTCGTTGCCGGCGCCGCCGGCCAGGGTGTCGTTGCCGACCTGGCCGAGCAGCGTGTCGTTGTCGGTGCCGCCGTCGAGGCTGTCGTCGCCGAGGCCCCCGACCAGACTGTCGGTGCCGGCCCCACCCAACAGGGTGTCGTTGCCATCGCCGCCGTCGAGCAGGTCGCTGTCGGCACCGCCGTCGAGGCGATCATTGCCGGTCCCACCCTGCAGGGTGTCGTTGCCCGCCTGGCCGAGCAGGGTGTCGTTGTCAGCGCCGCCATTGAGTAGGTCCGCACCCGTACCGCCATCGAGGCTGTCGGCCCCGGCTCCGCCCTCCAGGATGTCGTTGCCGATGCCCCCGAGCAGGGTGTCGTTGCCGCTGCCGCCACTAAGGGAATCGTCGCCATCGCCTCCATCGACCGAGTCGTTGCTGTTGCCCCCACGAACTGTGTCAGCCCCGGCCAGCGCCCTGACCACCGTGGTGTTGCCCGCAGCTCGATTGATGATCAGTAGGCTGTCCCAGTTACTGCTTCCTGACAGGGTGTCGGTAAAGCTGGCGCCGGTGATCGTTACGGGATTATTAGGACGGACTGGCATTCTCCTGGCCTCAAGGCTGGAAGGCAATCCTACATAAGACGATCGATCCGCTACCAGGACCGCAACGATCACAGACAGGGGGATGCAGAGCCCATCCTGCATCAACCAGAACAAAGCGAAAAATTAATTAACAATGAAATTTTCCTTAAATAAATGGCTTACTTTTCGCTGATCGCCTGGCCTCTAGGCTG
>CAIZOZ010000366.1 GCA_903934745.1 uncultured cyanobacterium | reverse complement strand
GTTGCCTGCTGGGCCGTTGCCTGCTGGGCCCTTCCCCGTTGGGCTGAGTGCTGCTGGGCAGGGTCCTGCGCCACAGATCCCGGCTGGGCAGCGGCCGGCTCGGGAGTGGCCTGGGAGTCGATGTACATCGGATCGCGAAGGTCAGGCAGGGTTCCAGCCTGCCGGCGCCGGCGACCGCCCGCCACGACGGCTCGACCACAGCGCCTGGGCCAAGGCGGCTGCGCCCCAAGAGCCATGGCAGTCGGCAGGATGGGTGAACCCAGCGCCAGCACGGCAGCCATGCCCTTGGTAGAGATCTGGACCCAGGCGATCGCCGCCAGCGCCGCCCTGCTGCTGATCCGGCGGATCTGCCTGATGCGGCGCCTACCGCTGCCGCCGGTGCGCTTACCGCTGCTGGCGGTGCTGGTCTGGGCGGGAATGCAGAGCCTGCCGCTGCCGCCGCTGAGCTCCAGCTACCGGCTCTGGTATGCGATCAGCGACGACCTGTTGCTGGCCTGTGGGGCGGTGAGACTGCTGATCTGGGCCGTGCTGGAGCTCCCGGGGGGCCTGGGCTGGTGGAGCCCCCCACCGAAACTATTGGTCCAACTGCTCACGCTCGGGAGCTGGAGCTTCACCACGGTGCTGGTGGTGCGCCAGTCGACCCGTTTCGATCTGGTGGGCCTGGTGACCACCTCCGCCGTGCTCACCGCCGTGATCGGCCTGGCGGCTCAGGAGCCACTCAAGGATCTGTTCTCCGGCCTGGAGCTGCAGCTCGATGACGATTTCGTCATCGGCGACTGGCTGGAGGTGCCCGGCGGCTTGCGGGGCATCGTCACCTCGATCACCTGGCGCGACACCACCCTGCGCACCGTGGATGACTACCTGCTGGTGGTGCCCAACAGCAAGATCACCGCCGAAATCCACACCAACCGCTCCCGCTTCGGCTGCTCCTGTGATCGGTTCACGATCGGCCTCGACTACGACTATCCACCCGCCCGGGCCCTCACCTTGCTGGAGCAAGTGGTGAGGCAGCATCCAAAGGTGCTCACCGATCCCACCCCCCGGGTGCGAATCAAGGCCTTCGACGAGAGCGCCATCACCTACGAACTGCAGGCCTGGCAACGGGAACCGGGCGACCGGGCCATGCTGGATCTGCGCAGTGATCTGCTGGAACAGATCTGGTATGCGCTCAAGCGGGAGGGTCAGACCATCCCCTACCCGGTGCGGGAGCTCAGCCGGCGACAATCGGCCATTCCTGCCGATCTGGCCCAGCTCCCCAGCAGCGAAACCTGTTGCCAGGCCCTGGCGAGTCACGGTGTGTTCGCCGAACTCACGCCCCCCCAGCTCAGGCAGCTGGTGGCAGGCAGCCAGCTGCTCCGCTATGGCCCTGGCGAAGCCGTGGTGGTGGAAGGCAGCGAAGGCGAATCCCTGTATCACCTGCTGCGCGGGCGGGTCGAAGTGATCAAGCAGATCGAGGACAACCGCTCCATCTCCGTGCGCCAGCTGCAGCCCGGCGATGTGTTCGGCGAGATGACCCTGTTTCTCGATGCCCCCCGCAGCGCCACGGTGAGAACCCTGGAGGAATGCCTGCTGCTGCGGGTCGGACGACCGGTCGTACGTGAGCTGCTGCAGGAGAGTCCGGCCTTGCTGGAGTGCATCGCCACCCTCGTCGGCATCCGCCAGGCGGAGCTGGACAACCTCAGCAAGCAGCACCGTGAAGATCAGGCCAACGTGCTGATCGAAACGATGAAAAACCTGTTTCTAGCCGTCCGTGGCGGTTGAAACGTGGCAGTTGAAACGGAGTGGTTGAAACGGAGTGGTTGAAAAGGCGCGGAGTCTGGGCAGCGCCCAGGCAGCTTGCTGCCGATCGGGCCACCCTTGGCCTTGCCGGAGATCAATGCACCCAGCCTGGCTCAGCAGCCAGGGTGATCGCCACGACAGCCCAAAGAACCTTGCAGGCAAGGTGGAGAACCTGATCCATCCGCAGGCTGAGCAACTTGCGACATTTGGCGATGTCAATGCCGATGTGGACGATCCACTCGGCCACGCCGAGCAGGGGGATTCCCGTAATCACCGCCACCAGGAAGCCGTGGATCGCCGCATGGGCCACCAGCCACCACTGCCAGCTGAGGGTTTGGCCACATCCGGGACATTTCTCGCGGGCCATCCTGTCGCTCTGGAGGCCAAAATCGCCGACGAAGTGACCCATCGCCAGCAGCAGGAAGAGATTGAAGGCGGCGGGGAAGTCGATCAAGCAAGGCCCAGGTCAGCCTTCCACACCTTAAACAATGGGGCTGTGCACTCAGGAGCGAAGTGAGTGGGGCCCACCGCCCGGAGACGCAACCCCATCCCCCCACTCCTGACCCTCGGCACCGATCGCCCCACGGGCGGAATTGGAATCAACCGATCCCGCCAGCAAGACAACTGAGACCGCGAACGATCACTCCTCTTCGTCGGAAGACCCAGCCGGGATCAGGCGAATCTGCTTGCGGCCGAGCTTGATCTCGAATTCATCACCGGGAGCCAGGTCCAGCATGGCGGTGTAGGCCTTGCCCACCAGCAGATTGCCATTGCCCTGCACCGTGGCCACATAGCTGAGCTTGCGGCCGCCCTTGCCCCTGCCCTGGCCGCCACCATCACCCAGGCTCACACCTTTGGCTTCCAGCAGCGCCTCGTAGAAAGCGGTGAAGTTCAGACGCTCCGTACCATCCTTTTTGGTGCTGACGTAACCGCAGCCGCGCACGAGCTCGGACTTGGAGACGTCACCGAGTTCTTTCACCTTGGCAAGCAGATCGGAAGCTTTGAGCATGACGAAGTTCTGAAAACCGTTCGTTCGGACTCTATCGAACGATGGGCCACGATGGAGCATGCTTGCCTGGATAAACCGCCCAAGTTGAAGAATCACCCCCGCCAAGCCATCCAGCGGCAGGCAACGACGGGTCTGATGGGATGCGGAGCTTCGGCCACGTCATCGCCAGGATCTATCCGAGCCCAGGCCAGGCGAATCGCCACACTATCCATCGTTCAGCAAGCGATAGGCGGCCCATCGATTGCTGCGTTACCGGCTAAGCCGAGCCCCATCCGCACCAGACTCGACCGTTAGCCCCCTGCCAGCAAGCCCTGCAACTCCTGCTCCGCCGCCGCCAGCGCCCCAGCCAGGGCCGCCGCATCCCGCCCACCGGCCTGGGCCAGGTTGGGGCGACCGCCACCGCCGCCGCCACAGAGCCTGGCGATGCCACCAATGAAGCCACCGGCCTTGGCACCAGCGGCGATCACCGCCGGCCCAAAGGCCGCCACCAACACCACCTTGCCTGCGTCGGCGGCATCGGGCTGCCCCCCCAGCACCACCGCCGCCCCAGCACCGAGCTGCTCCTGCAGGCCCTGGGCCGCGCTCTGCAAGCCAGCCCCTTCCACCCCATCGAGCCGTGCCACCAGCAACTGGAAAGCACCCACCTGGCGCGCCTGGGCCGCCAGGGCCGCCGCCTTGGCCGCAGCCAGCTCCTGCCGCGCCGCCGCCAGGGCCTTGCCGCTGGCCTTGAGCTCCTCCTGCAGGGCCGCAACCCGCTCAACAATCTCGCCGGGCTGCACCTTGAAGCGATCGCCCAGCTGACGCACCACCTGATCCCGTTCCTTCAGGTAGG
>CAIZOZ010000365.1 GCA_903934745.1 uncultured cyanobacterium | reverse complement strand
GCCATCCGTTCCAGGGCCAGGAAAGGATCGGCGGCGCCGGGGCTGCCGGGCAGTCCGCGGCAGCAGATCACCTCCTGCGGGTTCACTCCCAGCACGGAGCGCCGCCCCAGGCTGCTGCCATCACCATCGAGAAACACCAGGCCATCGGTGCCCAGGGCGGCGGCCAGGCCGCACACCAGGGGCCAGGGTTCACACCAGGGCAGCTCAAGGTGCTGGCGGCCGTTCATGCCGAGAAGCCGCGGCTCAGCTCGGGTGCGCCACTGGCCAGATCCGGCCGGCCGGCCTCGATCAGGGCGGCGTCGCGGATGCGGCAGCTATCGCAGACGCCACAGGGCCGTTCCCCGCCCGTGTAGCAGCTCCAGGTGGTGGCCACCGGCACCCCCAGCCGCAGCGCCTCCAGCACGATCTCGGTTTTGGTGGCGTTCACCAGCGGCGCCCACAGCCTGGGGCCATGACCTTCCCGTCCGGCCTTGCTGGCCAGGTCGGCCAGGCTCTGAAACGCCTCCAGGTAATCGGGCCGGCAGTCGGGATAGCCGGAATAGTCGATCGCATTCACCCCCAGCACAATCCGTTCGGCGCCGCGAGCCTCGGCCAGGCTCAGGGCCAGGGCGATGAACACCGTGTTGCGTGCCGGCACATAGGTGCTGGGAATCACCCCCGCCTGCACACCGCCGGTGGGCACGGCGATGGTTGCATCGGTGAGCGCCGAGCCGCCCCAGGCCGCCAGATTGACCTCCAGCACCAGGTGCTCCACCAGCCCCAGGGCCGTGGCCACAGCCCGGGCCGCTTCCAGTTCGCGGCGATGCCGCTGGCCGTAATCCAGCGACAGGCCGATGACGCGATAGCCGGCCTCCAGGGCCAGGGCGGCGGCGGTGGCCGAATCCAGGCCTCCGGAAAGGAGGGCAATCGCCGTGGGGGCTGGGGAGGTCATGGGTCCATTCTGGAAGGCAGGTCGACGCCGGCGACCGCTCTGACCAAGATGCACCAAGGGGCCGCTCCGCCACGCTCCCCGCCCCAGCCGCGCCCCTCCCCCCTGTTGCCTGATCGCCATGTCCGCTGTTTGCTCCGGCCGATCGGCCACCAGCACCCGCCCCAGCCGCCACCGGGTGGCCGTGCTGCTGGCCGCCGCCCTGGTGCCGCTGCAGCTCGGCCTCGGCGCGGCGGCCCAGGCGATTCCTCGGCTGGATCTGAAGCCCTATCCCGCCGCCAGCGCCCAGGAACGCCGCTGGGTGATCCAGCTGCCCGGAGTGCTGCCCCCCAGCGCCGACTCCGCCCTCTCCGCCCATCCCAGTGACTGGCGGGTGGAGTTGATCATCGGCCGGGAGCTGGAGGTGGACTGCAACACCCAGCGCTTCAGCGGCAAGGTGCGCAGCGAAACCCTGCCGGGTCTGGGTTACAGGATCTATCGGGTGCGGGATGTGGGCCCGGTGATTTCCACCCGCATGGCCTGCCCGCCCGGCAGTGGGAAGCGCAAGGCCTTCGTGCCGATGGGCTCGAAGCCGTTCGTGGTGCCCTACAACGCCAGCCTGCCGATCGTGATCTATGCGCCCAAGGATCTGGATGTGCGCTGGCGCCTGTGGAAAGCGGAGCGGCTGCAGCGGCCAGCCAATGCTCTGTAGGGCCTTGCCGTTGGCCACGGCCTGGTCCTGGCATCAGGGATGGGATCACGGGGGCGACTGAATCATGGGGCCACTCCAGAAGGCTGGGTCACACCGCCGCCCCTGGCGGCCCCACGGCACCTGGCCGCCGCGCCCGCGGGCGGGGTTTTGGGCCCGAGGCCTGGTGGCCCTGGCCGCCGCCTGCAGCTGCGGGGCGGCCGCAGGCAACCTGACCCAGGCCCGCCAGACCCCGATCCAGGGGCCGCTCAGCCTGGCCCACTTCGTTCCAGGGCAGAGTGCTTGCTATGACCGCAACAAGCGGCTGCCGCTGGCGGTGGTGGACGCCCATCTGCATGCGCGCCCCTTCGGCGGGCCGCCGCTGCCCTTCCCGGACCTGTTGAACCACCTGCGCCAGAGCGGCGTGTTGTTCGCCAATCTCTATGGCATCGGTCAGCGCCTGCCGATCCAGTCTCCCTGCACCAACCCTCTGGACTGTCCTGGAGTGCCGCTTCAGCCCACGCTCAAGAGTGACTTCAGCAACGCACAGAACAGCCTGGATTTTGAGCCCGACGATTTGAAGCTGGTGCTGTCGATGACCTTTGCCGACCTGGCGCGCCCCGCCGAGGTGCTGCCCCAGATGGCGATTCTCGACAAAGACTATCCAGGCCTGTTTCGCTGGATGGGGGAGCTGAATCTGGTCAAACAGGCCCTGTTCAACAATGGCCATCAAGCTGTGGCATTCGAAACGATCGCCGCCTGGAAACCGTTCATGGCGGAGCTGCGACGTCGCCGCATGCCACTCGCCATCCACGCCGATCTCGGCAACAACCAGCAGCCCTTCCAATACCTGCCACTGATGGAGCGGGTGCTGAGCCTCTATCCCGACAATCGCATCATCTGGATGCACCTGGGCCTGTCCAGGGAGCTGAGCGTGATCGATACCCGCCAGCATGTGGCCTTGCTTGAATCGCTACTGGATCGCTACCCCCAGCTCTCCTTTGACCTGTCCTGGCGCCTGCTTGATGACCAGGTGTTCTCGGACCGCAGCCAACGCGATCGCTATGTGGCCCTGATCAACCGCTGGCCCGATCGCTTCATTCCCGGCACCGATGTTGTCGCCACAGCCGGCAGTGGCGCCATGGCCTATCGCCAGGAGCTGGCGATCACCAGTGGCATTCTGGCGCGGGTCAACGATGAAGCGTTCCGGCGTATTGCCCTGGGCCAGAACTTCTTTGAGCTGGCCGGTCTTGAGGCCGTGGCACCGCCGATTTGCCGCCTAGTGCGCTGACGCCTCGACCGATTACGCCCTGCGCCTCCGGATCGCTGATCCGATCGAGAACAGCGGCATCTGCAGCGAGGTGCGCCGCGCCAACTGGCACGCCTTCCGGGCGCATGAGATCGAGATTCCCTTCCCCCAGCGGGTGCTGCACACCGGTACTGATACCTGAAGGCCGGTGCTGCCGGCTTCAGGTCCTCAGCGCACCCTCAGCCACTGGATTCAGTGTGTTCGCGGCGACGTCGTCGCAGATCCCTGTGCTGTCTTGGCAGGCTCAGTTGCAGCTGTTTGTCTCTGTTGTCATGCCCGGCTGAGCTGGAACGTGGTTGGCTGCTTCAGCCCGGTTGCTGGCGCTGGCGATCACGGCGGCAGGGGTGGGGGGCAGCGGCCCAAAAGCGGCGGCGGGGTTGATGCACGGTCAGGCATATCTGCGTTATTGTTACAGCATTTGAAGGTTGCCTGGGGCGCCGGCCGCCGACCACTTCGCCTGACTTAATGTAAATTTAAGTAAAATTAGCGGGTCTTTTGGCCATGGGAGACCTGCATCTGATCGTCGATGACGGCGGCAGCAATATTGATCTATACAAGTTGCTGGCTGGTCAAGGGTTCCAGACGGGACTGGTCTCGGCCTCGGCGGGCTTAGAGGGCATTAACGAGGCCGTGGGCTCCTATGGGTCAGGCCAATTGTTCGATTCCATTCACCTCTACAGCCACGCCGCCAAGGGTTCACTGGGCTTGGGTGATACCAGTATTGATCTTGGTG
>CAIZOZ010000364.1 GCA_903934745.1 uncultured cyanobacterium | reverse complement strand
GGCGCCGCGCTTTCCCCGCTATGTGGTGCTGCAGCAACGGGACCTGCTCGCCGCCGCGATGGTGGCTCTGGCCAGCAGCAGTCTGGCGAGCTTGGTGGGGGTCAAGGTGGCCCTGGCGGTGGATCCGGCGGAGGCCATCCAATGAGCGCTCCCCCGGCGCCATCGCCAACGGCACCAGCTGGGATTGAGGTGCGCGGCCTGCGCAAGACCTATGGCCGTGGCCCTGCCGCTGTTGATGCCTTGCGGGATGGGCAGATGCGGGTGGAGCCTGGGGAAGTGGTGGGCCTGGTGGGGCCATCTGGGTCGGGCAAGAGCACCCTGCTCAAGTGTCTAGGCGCTGTGCTCACCCCCAGTGGCGGCTACATCGCCCTCGGTGGCATCCCGGTGTTTGAGGGCGACCACTGGCTCACCAGCGATCTCACCCGCCTGCGACGCGAGCAGATCGGCTTCATCTTCCAGTCGCCCTATCTGCTGCCGTTTCTCAACGTGCGTGACAACGTGGCCCTGCTGCCGATGCTGCTGGGCCGCCCAAATCGCCAGGCGCGTGCCGCCGCCGATCAGCTCTTGGCCGATCTCGACGTTGCCCACCGGGCCGAGGCGATGCCGGCCATGCTTTCCGGTGGCGAGCAGCAGCGGGTGGCGATCGCCCGTGCCCTGATCAATCGCCCCCCGATCCTGCTGGCCGATGAGCCCACGGCGCCGCTCGACACTCCACGGGCGATGGCTGTGATGGATCTGTTGGAGCGGCTTGCCGGCCAGATCGGCACCAGCGTGATCGTGGTGACCCACGACGAGAAAATCATGCCTCGTTTCCGCCGGATCTATGAGGTCCGCGACGGTGTTGTGCACGACAACCGAGCCTGAGCTCCCATCCTGCAGGCAAAAATAGAGATCGAGGAGGCAACAAGGCAGCAGCCGCAGCCGCCGTAGCCTCAGTACTTCCCTGACCCCAGCCATGACCGCTGCGCCCTCCGCGATCCGCACCATCCGGGTGGAGCTGAGCGCCAACCCCTATCCGATCGTGATCGGGGCGGGCAGCCTGGCCCAGCTGGGCGAGCAGATCCGCGCCCAGGGCATCCGGGCCGGCACCAAGGTGTTGATGGTCACTAACGCGGTGGTGCAGGCGCACTACGGGGCCACGGCCCTGGCCAGCCTGCAGAGTGCCGGCCTGGAAGCCAGCAGCCTGGTGATCGAGGCGGGGGAGGAGCAGAAAACTCCAGCCACCGTCTCCCTGATCCACGACGCTGCCCTGGCTCACAGGTTGGAGCGGGGCTCGTTGATCGTCGCCCTCGGTGGTGGCGTGGTGGGCGACATGGCTGGCTTTGCCGCCGCCACCTGGCTGCGGGGCATTGCCGTGGTGCAGGTGCCCACCACCCTGCTGGCGATGGTGGATGCCGCGATCGGCGGCAAGACGGGCGTGAACCACCCCGGTGGCAAGAACCTGATCGGCGCCTTCCATCAGCCGCGGCTGGTGCTGATCGATCCCACCGTGCTCACCACCCTGCCGGAGCGGGAGTTTCGGGCCGGGATGGCGGAGGTGATCAAGTACGGCGTGATTGGCGACCCGGAGTTATTCGCTGAGCTGGAGATGGCGGCCCGGCGGGATCCCCAGGCGGGTCTGGCCAGCCTGGCGGCGGTGGGCCCCGAACTGCTGGAGCTGTTGCTGGAGCGCTCCGCCGCGGCCAAGGCCAGGGTGGTGGCCGCCGATGAGCACGAAGCCGGCCTGCGGGCGATTCTCAATTACGGCCACACCCTTGGCCATGTGGTGGAAACCTTGAGTGGTTATGGCACCTGGCTGCACGGCGAGGCGGTGGCCATCGGCATGGTGGCGGCCGGTGAACTGAGCCTGGCGATGGGCCTCTGGGCTGACGAGGATCAGGCCCGGCAGAAGCGCTTGATCCAGGCAGCCGGACTACCGCTGCGCTTTCCGCCCCTTCAACGCGAGGCCCTGGTGCAATGCCTGCAGGGGGATAAAAAGGTGAAGGCAGGCCAGATTCGCTTTGTACTGCCATCAGCGATTGGCGCCGTGGCCATTCATGATGATGTGACGCTTGAATCAATCTTTGCGATCACAAATACAAACTAAAGTCAAGGAGCGCCAAACTGCTCGAAATGTTTGGCGGCAATCCGCTCGATGCGACCTTGGGCAAGGATCATGGTGTCAATCGAAACATCTTCAATCGAGTCGGAGTCGCCATAGCCAAAAGGGTTGTCAAGATCTGCTATTAAATGCAACAAGAAAACCAGTAAAAATGATATCACCATCAGAAAGAAAGACGCCTCAATTATTACGTCAGTTTTCGTAAAAACAAGCCCCGTGCAGAGCAGGAAGGTCGCGGTGTAGGCAAGGTAATAAACCATCTTCACGAAGTCGGTTTCCCTGATCACGTCAATCCGATTGATAGATCGGAGAACTGAGCCCATTTCAATCATCAATCTCCCCTTCAGCGATGAATGGCTGAGCCAGAGGCTGGAAAGCACCACGTGATCATGGGTTTCGTCGTAGACAACCATCATCCGCTCCGTGGATAGTTCGCCTTGGATCCAGGCGATGATGGCGCGACCCAGATCGCCTACGGAAGCCAGATCGGCGGCAACAACTGCCTCTTGATGATGGAGAGGTATGGCACTGATCTCCCTGGCGATCAGCTCAAGAGCGGAGGAGATCTCCGCCGGTATCTTTTCGCTTTCTTTGTAGTCAGCCAAGACACCATTAAGCAGAAAACCGAATAGGAAAACGCATGATGCAACCAGGGCTGAGAACAAGGGATTGAACGAGATCACCTCGAGCCCAAGGTAATGAATAACTATTTTTATTGCCGCTATTCCCCCAACAAGTGCGCAAACTTTTGCCATCACGGCAAAGCGTCTTGTTTTCGCCAATCTTTTCAGAAGGGTCATTGCTGAATAAACTTGCCATTCACTTTAACAAGCGGCACAGCTTGCTCAACGTGTCCTCCGACACGTGGCCGGCGCTGTATCGTGATATCCCCCAATCCTGGATCTTCGGCCATAGCCTGAGCTTGAGGCCTGCGTCGAAGCTCGCCCACGCAACGTTCCGATCGCAGCGACTGGAAGGTTTGACTGAAGAGCCAGCGGATTGCAGGCCAGACTTGCTTTGAACCTGGTCCGATCCATCGATGATTTCATCGCAGATGGCGTCATCGATGACATCTTTGATGGCGTCAATGCTGGCCACGGCAGTTGCGTCCAGCGGTTGACTGGTTTTGATTGGGCCAGGTTCTGCAGGCCGAAGCCAGCGCTGCGCCCCGGCAACAGCTGCTCGTTCAGCCGCTGGCTGGCTTAGTCATGGTGGGGCTCACGGGCGAACAGGGGTGGGGGAGCGTTGTCGACCTCCATGCCTCTGGCAAAGGCCACCCAGCGAAAATCGCCGAGCGCCGCCGGATCCACCAAGCGCAGTAGCGCCTCCCGCCGCTGCAACAACACCTCCAGCCCCAGCTCTGGCTCTTGTTGCAGCCCATGCAGTCGCTCGGCCAGGCCGAGGGCCAGCAACGCCTGGCCCTGGCGGCATTGGCCGAGCGGCCGCCAACCGGAGCTTGCCGCTGCCTGCTGCAGGCTCTCCAGACAGAGATGGGCGGTGAGATCCCAGCCACCGGGCTCTCGCAGCGGATCATCACTGGCCTGTTGGGCTCGATAGGCCAGCAGCGTGCCGTTCGAGCGCTGGGGGGCGTAGTAACGCCAGGCCTCCTGGGCGTAATCAATCACCAGCAGCTGGCCGCAACGCAGGCCGCGACCGCACGCCGCCAGCCAGGGAGCCAGGCCAGGATGGAGTTCGCTGCACCAGGGCGCCTGGCGCTGGGGACCCGGCTGAGCCAAGCCCAGGGGCTCGAGTTGGGCGAGCAGCTGCGGCTCCAGGGGCTCGCCCGCTTCGAGCCGCAGCTGTTCGCCGTGGAGCGTCACCATCTGGCGGCGCCAGAGCGACCCGTCCGCCACGATCCGCTCCACCGCGAGGGCATCGAGCACTTCATGGGCCAGCACCACGCCCGTGACCGGATCCGCCGCGAGTTCGCCAAAGGACACCCAGCGTGTTGGCCAGGGGCAGGCTTGCAACAGCAGTCGTTGGCGGGCGGCCATGCCCGGGTTGGGCTCCACCAGCACCAGCTCCAGCCGCTGGGCCAGTTCGGGCCGTTCGGCGCTGATCCAGGTGGCCAGATCCAGGGCCAACGACCCTTCGCCGGGGCCTGTTTCCACCAGGCTGAGGCGCTCAGCCGTGTGCGGCAGCAGCGCCTCCAGCCAGGCGATCAGCTGGCGGGCCACCAGGGCGGCGAAGTCGGCGCTGAGGCTGGGGGCGGTGACGAAGTCCCCCTGGCGGCCAATGCGCAGGCGGCCGCTGCCATAGGCGCCGTGGTCCGGATCATGCAGCACCCACTCCATATAAATGGCAAAGGGCACGCTGCCGCCCGCGGCAAGCAGCCGTTGCCGTAGCCAGTCCGGCAGCTCAGAGCTCACCGATGATCAGCACTGAAATCTCGCGGATGCCTTCCTGGCGCAGGTAGATCGTCGATCCCTCGTGGATGCGGTGGTTGATATCCCACGACACCCGCAGGTGGGTGGGGGTGTCGGAGTCGGCGGGCTCAAATGCGTGGTCGAGATTGAGATCCACATCGTTGAAGGCGCCACCGCTGACATCGGCGACTGAAATCGTGAAGCGTCGCAGCGCCACACTGACGCAGGGCAGACCGCGGAAGGGCCCGCTGCCGATCACCCGTCCCTGCTGCAGATCCACAGGATCGGTGGGATCAGCGCTGAGATCCGCCAACGACAGCCGCACACTGCCGCGCAGCCGGGCCGGCTCATGGGGATGGATGCAGACGGAAAGGATCTTCATCGAGGGGGCGCCAGCGGAGGACATCGCTGCGGAACGCTTGAGCAGGCTAGGTGCAGCCCTCACGGCGCCTGGCCCGTGGGAGGGAGAATGCAGGGCCAATCGCCTGCGGCCCGCGCCATGCCGAACCCCATGTCCTGTTCGGGAAGCGCCGGGCGCCACCAACCGAGGCTGGGTAGGGCGATGGCGGGCCTAAGGCAGGGCCTGGTACGGCTCTGCAGCCTGGCGCTGCTGCTGTTGCTACTGCTGGCCCCCGTTGCCAGCCAGCCGGCCTGGGCCTACGACAACCCGGACCTGCTGCCCGCCCAGCCCACGCCGGTGATCGATCTGGCCAAGTTGCTCACCGACGGCCAGCGCACAGCCCTGGAGCAGGAGCTGGTGGACTTTGAAGCCAGCAGCGGCTGGAAGTTACGGGTGCTCACCCAGTACGACCGCACCCCTGGTCTGGCGATCCGCGAATTCTGGGGGCTGGATGAGCGCAGCCTGCTGCTGGTGGCCGATGAACGGGGCGGCAATCTGCTCAATTTCAACGTCGGCGATGCCCTGTTCGCCTTGATGCCCCGCACCTTCTGGGTGGAGCTGCAGACCCGCTACGGCAACCAGTTCTATGTGCGTGACAACGGCCAGGATGCGGCCGTGCTCGATTCGCTCCATGCCGTCAAAGGCTGTCTGGCGATCGGCGGTTGCCAGGTGGTGCCGGGGCTGCCCCAGGAACAATGGTTGCTCACCCTGGCCACTTCCATTCTGGGTGGCTTGATCGTGGGCTTTGCGGCCTTTCCGCGCAAAGCCGGCCGCCGCTTCGAATGGGCCTGGGTGCTGCTGCTTTCCCCCCTGTGGCTGATTCTGTTCGGTGTGTTCGGGGTGGCGCCGATCATCACCCGCACCAACGACCTGCTGCCGCTGCTGCGCAACGCCCTGGGTTTTGTGGGGGGTGCGGCAGCGGCCTATCTGATCGCCCAGCAGACCCTGGGTCGCTATCTCAAGAGCAGCGGCGAAACTTGAGGGGCTCTCAGCAAACGGCCGAGCAACCCTGAACTGATAACGCTGAATCCCCACCTCACCAGCGGCGCGTTGCGCTGACTGATGGGCTGGGGATTCAAGGGCGCTGCCTGGCCTGAGCCTGGACTGATGGGGGCTTCAGCTCAGAAAGACTGCACTGGGGGTTGGCGGCGCTTCAGTACGAGCGCACTTCAGGCTGAAGGCGGGACTTGCCGCGGTAACCAATCGATTCCAACCGGCAGCTGAGGCTGTCGTCGTTGCAACGGGGCACCTGGCGGATCGCCACGTTTTCCCATGGCTCAACGCCGTTCTGGCGCAGCTGGGAGAGATTCTCCTCGTAGAAGCGGCGCAGCTCCTCGTAGCGCTTCACCGGCTGGCCGTAATAGCTGTTGCCTGCCAGGGTGGGGAAGGAGGCCCATTCGGGCGCCAGCTTGGCCGCCAGTTCTGGCGAAAGTTCACCGCGATCGGCCATGGACAGGCCACCACGGCGCTGGATCAGGAACAGGGCGCCCTGATCCTGGGCGGGGGGCTGGAAGTCGCTCAGACCCAGTTTCTGAACCACCAGGTTCCAGGTGAAGGGCATGAACTGATAGGCCCCAGCGGCGGCGCTGGCATAGCCGGGGGTGTAGTTGACCCGATTCGGATGGCGATCGAGCGAGGGCATGTAGCTGCCGCCGAACATCACCCGATAGCCCACGGGATGGCCTTGCTTCCAGGTGCCTTCGGCGTAGCGGATGGTGTTGAGCAATGCCTTGCGTTCCGGCGTGATCGCAAAGAAACGGGGGGCTTCCGGCAGCGGCGGCAGCACAGCCAGCTGGGGCACCGGGGGTGGCACAGGATCGAAGGACCAGGGGTCGTCTTTCTCAGTGGCACGCGCAGGGGAGGCGATGGCCAAGGCGGCTCCGACCAAGAGGAGAGCCAGGTGGGAGCGCTGAAGGAACGACAAGACGATTCGAGCGGAGGACAGACCTGCAGGCTCTGGAGTTGAAACCCGATCAATTTCCGCCCTTGGAGGGAGAGAGACAACAGGGAGAAATCCAGTTCTGAAGGCTGATCTCGGGGAGTCATTTGAGTTTCAAAGCAAGACAGCAATGAATACTGAGGTTGAAACTGTTCCCGAGATCGAAAGCGGAGAAAAAATGAAGTTCGCGCCACTTTGCCCATCAACGCTCGGAGACGCGATCGTTTTTGTGACGATCACACAAGTGTCCACAGGTAGCCAAAAGCACCTGATCAGTTCAGATCACTGTGACCAAGAAGCTTGGGCGCTTTTGGATGTACAGAAGATCGAACCTGGCGCCGATCACTGATCGGAACTGCTGATCAGCCGGACAGCAGCGCCAGGATTGCCTTCGCTGCCGCCTCGGCTCCGCCGCCGGGCAGTGGCCCCTGGCGCGCCGCCAGCAGCGGTTGATCCAGTTGCCACTCGCCCTGGTCCAGCTGGCTGCGGTTGAGCAGCCGATGGCGGCCATGGTTCTGGAGTGCCTCCGCCAGCACAGGCGCTTCGGCGAAGCCTTGCCGTTCCACCAGATGGATCCCCACTCCCTGGCTGAAGGCCTCGCAGAAACTGCTGTAGCCCGCCTTGGTGATCAGCCGGC
This sequence comes from uncultured cyanobacterium, assembly GCA_903934745.1. Lineage (GTDB taxonomy): Bacteria > Cyanobacteriota > Cyanobacteriia > PCC-6307 > Cyanobiaceae > Cyanobium. Next base: position 34,266 of record CAIZOZ010000364.1, on the reverse strand, counting down.
CGGCATGGGGCATCAGATCCAGCGGCCGCAGATCCGCCGGCAGCAGGCGACCGTTGTCGGCCTCGGCCAGGGCCGGGTCGCTGCCGATGAACACGTGCTCAGGCCAGCGGGCCAGCAGGGCCGGATCGAGGCTCAGGCCCAGGCCACCGAAACTGATCAGCACGCAGCGATCGCGCTCGGCGGGCAGGGCCAGCTGCGCCAGCACGGCGGCATCGAGCGGCCGGGGCTCGGAGTTGGTGAGCCCGATCGGCTGCACCGGCAAGCCCCAGTCCATCGGCAGGCTCAGGGGACAGCGCAACAGCAGATCGCCCTGGCCATACAGCTCGCGGGCGGCCTGGCCGTAGTCGGCCAGCTCCGGCCCCATTGCTCCATAAATCGCATCCCAGCCGAAGCTGGCCAGCCAGATCAACGGTGCTCCGAGGCGAGCGGCGATCAGGGCCGCGGGCGGTGGCACATCCGCCAGCACTAGCACCGGCAGCCCCTGGCGCTCCAGCCAGGCCACCTCAGCCGTGATCTGGGCGGGCAGGCTGGCCTCGAGGGCTTCCAGTTGGCGCAGGGTGGCCTGGGGATCCACCTCCAGGGCATTGGCCTGCACCACGCCCACATCCCAGCGGCAGCAACGTTGCTCAACGCCGCCATGGCCGAAGGCGAGCCTCAGAAAGGAAGGAGGCAAGCCCGTCGAGAGCACCAGGCGCCAATCGGGCCTGAGCCGCGCCAGCTGCTGCAGCACTGCCACACTGCGCGAACCATGGCCAAAACCGTGGCTGCTGATGCAGGCATAAATCAGCATCGGCTCAGGGCGGCGGCACTCCAGAGGGTCTGTTCATAGAGCAGATCGCCCGTCAGCCCATACCAGCGATGGCTGACCTGGCTGAGCTCACCATCGTGGAAGCGAATCCAGCTGAAATGGCGCAGCGAGCGGCCGCGATCATCGGAGCCATGGCGGGGCACGCAGGCGCAATTGAGATAGGCGGTGCCTTCCTCATCGCGATGGAAGCTCTGCCGTTCGCCCAGAAAGCGCCGCAAGGTGTGATGCATGTGGCCGAACACCACCAGGGGCACGGAGCGGTGGCGGCGGATGCGGGTGATCGCCAGGGCCAGATCGCGATCGCCCCAGTCGCAGGAGGGGCTTTTCCAGTCCCGACCGCAGAGCGAGCCGGCCTGGGTGCCCAGGCCCGTGGGCCCGGAATGGGCCAGCAGCACCATTGGTAGCGCCGGATCGGCTGACAGGGCCGCCCGACAGATGCGCTCGGCCGACTCCTGCTGGGTCACCGGTCCGTAGACCGCACGAACGGCCCGCGACAGGGTGAAACCACCCCCGGCGGTGAACGGCCGGCAGCCCACCACGGCTAAACCGGGGGGAGTGAGCTGCCGCAGCCCCCAGCCGCAATGGAGCTCCCCCAGCAGCTCCAGCTGTTGGCGCAGCCGCTGACCACTGCCATCTTTGCCGGTGTCGTGGTTGCCGGCGATGCAGGCGACCGGGAGTTCCAGCTCCGTGAGCAGGGTGGGAATACGGCTGTGGCCATCGCTGAAATCGCCGACGAGCAGCAGGGCATCGGGCCGGATCAGATCCAGCAGCAGATGGTCGGAGGCATCCCACTGGTCATGGAGGTCGCCGGCGATGGCGATGTTGAGGTCTGCCAAGCCGGCGTTCTTCCTAGTCTTTGGCCCATCCTGCCCGAGCCGAGGAAGCGGTTGGTCTTCTCCCAGATTTCTGCCCCGCACTCCACGCCGCCGGCCCCGCAGCTGCGGACTGCCATCCGGGAGCTCTGCCGGGAGCGCCAGGCGGTGATTCTGGCGCACTATTACCAGGACGACGCCATCCAGGATGTCGCCGACTTCATCGGCGATTCGCTCGAGCTCTCCCGCAAGGCCGCCAGCACCGAGGCCGAAGTGATCGTCTTCTGCGGCGTCCACTTCATGGCGGAAACCGCCAAGATCCTCAATCCCGGCAAGACCGTGCTGGTGCCGGATCTGGAGGCCGGTTGCAGCCTGGCTGACGCCTGCCCCGCCGAAGCCTTCGCCGCCTTCCGCGCCCAGCATCCCGACCACTATGTGGTGAGTTACATCAATTGCTCAGCGGCGGTGAAAGCCCAGAGCGATCTGATCTGCACCAGCAGCAATGCCGTTCACCTGGTGAACCAATTGCCAGCGGAGCGGCCGATCCTGTTCGCTCCGGATCAGAACCTCGGCCGCTGGGTGGCCCGCCAGACGGGGCGGGAACTCACCTTCTGGCCCGGTAGCTGCATCGTGCACGAAAGCTTCAGTGAGCAGGCGCTGCTGCAGCTGCGCTTGCAGCATCCCGAAGCCGAGGTGATCGCCCATCCGGAATGCCAGCAGCATCTGCTTGATCTGGCCGATTTCATCGGCTCCACCAGCAAGCTGCTGGAGCGGGTGACCAGCAGCTCCGCCGAGAGCTTCATCGTGCTCACCGAGCCCGGCATTTTGCACCAGATGCGGCGGCGCGCCCCGCAGAAAAGCTTCCACGATGTGCCCGGCAGTGATGGCTGCAGCTGCAACACCTGCCCCTACATGCGGCTCAACACCCTGGATAAGCTCTGGCGCTGCCTCGATCAGCTCGAACCCGGCATCGAACTGGAGGAGAGCCTGCGCCAACGGGCCCTGGCGCCGATCGAGCGGATGCTGGCAATGAGCGCCTGAGGCGCGGATGCTGCCGCCTGACGGGCTGATCACCCTTACCCCCCAGGGTCTCTACTGCCGTGCTGCCGACGCCTGGATCGATCCCTGGCGGCCGGTGCCCCGCGCCCTGATCACCCACGGCCACGCCGACCATGCCCGACCGGGCTGCGGTGCCTACTGGGCGATCGGTGCCGGTGCCGGCATCCTGCGCCGGCGCCTGGGCCAGGGCATTGAGTTGCACAGCCTCAACTACGGCGAGGCGCTGCAGCTTCAGGACGCTCAGGTGTCGTTCCACAGCGCCGGCCATGTGCTGGGCTCCGCCCAGATCCGCCTGGAGGCCGGCGGCGAGAGCTGGTTGATCAGCGGCGACTTCAAGCGCGATGCCGACCCCAGCTGTGCGCCGTTTGAGCCGGTGCGCGCCGATGTGCTGATCAGCGAAGCCACCTTCGGGCTGCCGATCTACCGCTGGCCACCCGGAGCCGAGGTGGCCGCCGAAATCCGCGACTGGTGGCAAGGCTGCCCCCAGCGCCCCTCGGTGCTCTTTTGTTATGCCTTCGGCAAGGCCCAGCGGCTGCTGGCCGAACTGCACGCCCTTGGGGTGGAGCAGGAGGTGCTGCTGCATGGCGCCGTCGCGGCCTTGATCGAGCCCTACCGCCAGCAGGGCATCGCCATGGTGCCGACGCGGCCCCTCTCGGAGCTCCCCCGTGATCAGGGATTGGAGGGTCGGCTGGTGCTGGCGCCGCCTGCGGCCCAGGCCTCCCCCTGGATGAAACGGCTGCGCGGCGCCCAGACCGGCTTTGCCAGTGGCTGGATGGCGGTGCGCGGCGCCCGGCGCCGGCGTGGCTGCGAGCGCGGTTTCGTGCTCAGCGACCATGCCGACTGGCCGGCCCTGGTGGCCACCGCCCGCCAATCCGGCGCCCGCCAGGTGTATGTGACCCACGGCCAGAGCGAGGTGCTGGCCCGCTATCTGCGCGAGGTGGAGGGCATCGCCGCCGAGCCCCTGCAGGGCGGCGGCCTGGCGGAACGGGGCAACCCCGATGGCGAGCCCGGGGAGGCACTCCCCTGAAGCGCTTCTGCCGCCTGTTCGAGCTGCTCGATCGCAGCAAGGCCAGCAGCGCCCGGGTGCGGGCCCTGGTGGAGTATTTCGGGGAGGTGCCGCCGGGTGATGGGGCCTGGGCCCTGCAGATGCTGCTCGGCAACCAGCGTCGCCGCTTGCTGAGCAGCCTGCGGCTGCGTCAGATCTGCTTGGAGGGAACGGGCCTGCCCGCCTGGCTCTTTGACGATTGCTACCGCCAGGTGGGGGACAGCGCCGAAACGATCGCGCTGCTGTGGCGGCAGCGCTCGGACGGCGCAACCGAGAGGATGCCCCCGTCCCCGGCCGCCGAGGCCTCACTGCAGCAGTGGCTGGAGGAGCTGCTACCACCGCTGGCTGCCCTGCAACCGGACGAGCAGGCCGTGGCGATGCAGGCGCTGTGGCAGGGCCTGGAGCCCATGGAGCTGCTGGTGGTCAACAAGTTGCTCACCGGCGGTTTCCGGGTGGGAGTGGCCCAAGGGCTGGTGATCCAGGCCCTGGCCCAGCTCTCGGGCCTCGAACCGGCCCGGCTGCGCCACCGGCTGATGGGTGGCTTTCTGCCTTCGGCCGCCCAGTTCACCGCCCTGCTTGATGCCGCCGATGACGACGCCAGTCTCAGCAGCCGTCCCTATCCCTTCCAGCTGGCCTGCCCGCTCGATCCTGAACGCCTCAACGACACAACACCAGCCAACTGGCAGGTGGAGTGGAAATGGGATGGCATCCGCGCCCAGCTGATCCGGCGCGGCGGCGCCTGCTGGCTGTGGAGCCGGGGTGAGGAACTGATCAATCCCGCTTTCCCGGAGCTGATTCGCCTGGGCGAGGCGCTGCCCGATGGGCTGGCGCTCGATGGCGAGGTGATCATCTGGGAGCCGGATGCTCCTGGCCCGCGGCCCTTCGGCGAGCTACAGCGGCGCCTGGGCCGCAAGGCTCCCGGCCGTTCGCTGCTGGCCGAGTTGCCGGCGGCCTTCGTGGCCTACGACCTGCTCGAACTGGGGGGCTGCGATCGGCGCCCTGAACCCCTGCGCCAACGCCGCGCCGCCCTGGAGGATCTGCACCAGCAGCTCCTGGCGGCGCCCTTCCCCGCTGGCGCCGGGCGCTTGCGCCTCTCCAGCACCCTGGCCCTGCCCCACTGGCAGGCCCTCGAGGCGCTGCGCGCTGGCGCCGCCGCTGCCGGAGCCGAAGGGCTGATGCTCAAGGATCTGAACTCCCCCTACCTGGTGGGCCGCCGCCGCGGCTCTTGGTGGAAACACAAGCTCGAACCGTTGCGGCTGGATGCGGTGCTGCTCTACGCCCAGGCCGGCAGCGGTCGGCGCGCCAATCTCTACACCGACTACACCTTCGGCCTCTGGGACCGCCCCAGCGACCCGAGCGTCGCGGCGGGCGAGGGGGAGCCCGGCCAGCCAGCGGCGCTGGTCAGCTTCGCCAAGGCCTACTCGGGCCTCAGCGATGAGGAGATCGTGGCGTTGGATCGCTGGATCCGCAGCCACACGCTCCAGCGGTTCGGACCGGTGCGGGCCGTGGAACCCTTGCAGGTGTTCGAGCTGGCCTTCGAGGGGATTGGGCCGTCCAAACGCCACAAAAGCGGCCTGGCCGTGCGCTTCCCGCGCATCAGCCGCTGGCGGCGCGACAAGCCGGCCGGCGAGGCGGACACGCTGGCAGCGGCCCTGGCGCTGATGGGCTGCCGGCCATGAAGGCGCAGCCGAAGTTGCTGGCGCCAATCGAAGCCTGGTTCGCGCACCAGGGCTGGCGGCCGATGCCGTTTCAGCGCCAGTGCTGGCAGGCCTATGGGCGCGGTGAAAGCGGCCTGATCCAGGTGCCCACCGGCAGCGGCAAAACCTACGCCGCTGTGATGGGACCGATCGCCGAAATGCTGGCCCAGCAGGCGCAAGCGCCAAAGGGCAGCACCCCCCTCGGCCTGCGCCTGCTGGTGCTGACGCCCCTGCGCGCCTTGAGCCGCGATCTACAGCTGGCGATCGAAGCGCCGATCAACGCCATGGGTTGGCCGTTGCGGGTGGGCCTGCGCAATGGCGACACCAGCGGCTCCGTTCGCAGCAAGCAGCTGCGCCAACCACCCGAAATCCTGATCACCACACCCGAATCCCTCTGTCTGCTGCTGGCCAACCCGGCGGCTCCCAGCTTGTTCGGCGGCCTGGAAGCGGTGGTGCTGGATGAATGGCATGAACTGATGGGCAGCAAGCGCGGCAGCCAGTGCGAGCTGGCCCTGAGCTGGCTGCGGCGGCAGCGGCCGGAGCTGCGCACCTGGGCGATCAGCGCCACGATCGGCAATCTCGCCGAAGCGGCCCAGGCGGCTACGGGCGTCAGCCGCTGGACCGGCGGCAGCCGCACCCCGGCCGCAGCCGCCACGATCATCACCGCCCGCCTGCAGCGCCGCACCACCATCCGCAGCCTGTTGCCCGAGAGCATCGACGGCTTCCCCTGGGCCGGCCATCTGGGCTTGCGCATGCACGAGCAGCTGGTGGCGCAGCTGGAGCCCGAGGTTTCCACCCTGCTGTTCACCAATACTCGTAATCAGGCCGAACGCTGGCACCAGTGCCTGCGCTACGCCGCTCCTGAGATGGAGGGGGCCCTGGCCCTGCACCACGGTTCGATCGAGCGCAGCCGGCGCGAGGCGATCGAGGCGGCGGTGAAGGCCGGCGAGATCCGCTGGGTGGTCTGCACCAGCTCGCTGGATCTGGGCGTCGATTTCCAGCCGGTGCAGACGGTGGTGCAGATCGGTTCCGCCAAAAACCTGGCCCGCCTGTTGCAGCGCGCCGGCCGCTCCGCCCACTGCCCCGGCGGCACCTCCCAGCTGCTGTTCATGCCCACCCATGCCTTGGAGCTGCTGGAGGTGTCGGCGATCCGCCGGGGATTGGCGGCGGGCCTGGTGGAACATCGCTCGCCTCCGGTCCAGCCGCTCGATGTGCTGCTGCAGCATCTGGTGACCCTGGCCTGCGGCCCCGGCTTCGACCCCAAGCTGGAACTGGAAACCGTGCGCAGCTGCTGGAGCTACCGCCAGCTCGATGCGGACACCTGGGATTGGTGCCTGCGCTTTCTTGAGCAAGGCGGCGACTGCCTCGGTGCCTATCCCCGCTACCGCAAGCTCGAACGGGAACCCGGGTCGGAGGCTGGCGTCAGCGAGGCCGAGGGCCCCGGCAGCGGCTTCCGCTATCGGGTCATGGCACCGGCCCTGGCCCGGCTGCACCGGCTCAACATCGGCACGATCACCGCTGATCGGGCCGTCACGGTGCGCGTTGTGCGCGGTGCCGTGCTCGGCCATGTGGAGGAGGCCTTCATCTCGCGATTGCACCCGGGCGATGTCTTTTTCTTTGCTGGCCGGCAGCTGGAATTCGTGCGGCTTCGGGAGATGACCGCCATGGTCAAGGCCAGCAGTCGCAAGAGCAGCACGGTGCCGGCCTGGTCCGGCGGCCAGCTGGCCATCTCCGATCTGCTCAGTCAGCACCTGCGCCAGGAGGTGGATCGCTGCTCCCAGGCCCTCGCCAACATCAACCCCAACCCCAACCTCAACCTCAACGATCCCTCGCACCGGAACAACCCGGCCGCTCTGGACGATTCCGATCGGCACTGTCCCAAGCCGGCCAACCCCAAGCCGGCCAACCCCAAGCCGGACAACACCACGTCGGACCAGCCCAAGCTGGCCCCCCCCAGGCTGGACAGCCCGGAGTTGCGGGCTCTGGAACCGCTGTTGCGGCGTCAGGCCGACCTCTCCTGCTTGCCCCGGCTCCATCAGCTGCTGATCGAGGTCTGCCCCAGCCGTGAGGGCAGCCATCTCTATGCCTATCCCTTCGAGGGCCGCTTCGTGCACGAAGGGCTGGGCTTTCTCTGGGCCTGGCGGTTGGCGCGACACCAGGCCGGCACGATCACGGTGTCAGTGAACGACTACGGCTTCGAGCTGCTGGCCCCCAGGGGCTATCCGTTCGAGGCCCTGGTGTCTGAGCACGCTGCTGCCTTGCTCAGCGACGCCGATCTGGACGCGGACCTGCAGCAGGCGATCAACCTCTCGGAGCTCTGCCGCCGTCGCTTTCGCGCCATTGCCCAGGTGAGTGGGCTGGTGCTGAACGGCTATCTCGGCCAGGCCCGCTCCGGCAGCCAGCTGCAGATCAGTGCCGCCCTGCTCTACGACGTCTTCCTGCAGCACGAACCGGCCAACCGGCTGCTGGCCCAGGCGCGCCAGGAGGTGCTCGATGAGCAGCTGGAGCGCCACCGGCTGCAGGCGGCCCTGACCCGGCTGCAGCAGTGCGAGCTGCTGCTGCAACGCACGGCGCGCGCCGGCCCCTTCGCCTTTCCGTTGCTGGCCGAACGCCTCAACAATCGCCTCAGCAACGAATCGCTGCTGGACCGTCTGACCCGCCTACGGGCCGAGGCGGAGCGACTGGAGCCGTGAGCCAGGGCGGTCCGGACGATCAGGAGGCTTTCTCGAGCCGGCGCACGATCGTCACCATCAGCCCCATCGAAACAGCGAGGGCGATCAACAGGGCAATGGTCATCTCGGGGCCTCATCAGCACGGGATTATGGAGGAGCACCCTGGCCGCGGAGCTCCAACCCTGGATCTGGTGTTCGTCTACGGCAGCCTCAAGCGCGGCCAGTCCAATCACCACCTGCTCGCCACGGCGCGCTTTGAAGGGGAAGCCCAGGCCCCTGGGCTCAGCCTTCATGACCTCGGTCCCTTCCCGATGGCCATCGCCGCGGCCCCGTCCGAGACAGGATCTGCAACGGATCCCGAGACGGTTCCGGTGTCGGGCGAACTGTTTGCCGTTGAGGCCGAAACCCTGGAGCGGCTGGATCGGCTCGAAGGGGTGCCGCGGCTCTACCAGCGCCAGCGCTTGGTGCTGCTCGATGGCCGCTTGGCCTGGGTCTATCTCGGCCAGCCCCACCAGGTGCGGCATGGGCCGAGGCTGGCGGCCGGGTGCTGGCCAGCCCTGCTGCTCCTGCTGAGTGCCCTGCTTGGGGCGCTGGCCCCGGCCAGCCTGCGGGCGGACACCGGCCTGGCCGCCTGCAACCGTTGGCAGCGCAGCCAGGGCGTCAGCCGCATTGAGCTCGGCAACCAGATCGGCGCCGCCCACTACCTCACCAAGCTGCAGCGCCTGCAGCAGAGCCCCCCGCAAGCCCCCGTGGCTCTCTACGCCGCAAGCGATCTGCAGCGGGCCTGCGACAACGCCCGTTGAGCCGCGCCCGTTGAGACCGCCGCCGCGGTGCCCCCTTTTCGCCTCAGAACGCCGCCACCAGCCAGCGCCCGCCGGCTCCCAGCAGCAGGGGCAAGCCACTGAGCCAGAGCCAGTGGCGGAACTCGAGTTGCAGCAGACGGCGCAACAGCACGATCGAAGCGAGCACCCCGAGCGCCACCACCAGGCTCTGGCAGAAGGCGATCACATGACCGTCCGCACTCCATTGCCAGCCGTTCAGCAGCGAGCCGGACCCCAGCGGTGCGAGCGCCACCGGCAGCAGTTGCCCCGCTTCCGCCATGCCCAGCGGCAGGTGCTGGGCCAGCATCAGCGCCCAGAGCAGCGGCAGCAGGGCGTAAAGCAGCAGCCAGGCGCGGCCGGCCGCAGCACGACCGAGCCAGTCTTGCCACCGTCCGGTCCACTGCAGCAGCAGCCATAGGACCGCCGGCAGGGCCAGGGCCAGCATGGCGAAGGCCAGGCGCGGCAGCAGGAAACCGCTCTGCAGGGAGTCCGGCGCCAGGGGCAACCAGCCCAGCAATCGGTTCCAGTGCTGCAGGCTGAGGCCACCGGCTAGCACCAGGATCAATCCCGCCTCCCCCGCCGGCGGTGCCATCTCGCGTTGCAGATCGGCGGCGGGCGGCCGCAGCCGCAACTGCACGGAGCGATGCGGACAGGCCTGGGCACAGGTGAGACAGAGCACGCAGTTGCGGTTGTCATCGAGATGGGCGGGATGGGTGCCGAGCGGGCAACCCTCCGTGGCCAGCCCTTCCCCTGCTGCCGGCCCGCCCTTGAAGCAGGCGTAACTGCTGCAACTGCCGCTGCAGGTGCCCACCTGGGCCCGCAGTTCGCTGATCGCGAGCTTGGCGAACAGCCCATTCATGCCGCCGATCGGGCAGAGATACCGGCACCAGAAGCGTTTCTCGAAGCGCAGGGAACCGATCACCGCACCGGCGGTGATCAGCAGCAGCAGGCAGCTGCTCAGCCAGGCGGTGTTGACCAGATCCCCCAGCTCCTCCCAGATCAGGATCGCGGCGAAACCAGCGGCCAGGGCTGGCGCGGCCCAGCGATCGGTTTCACCGCGGGGCCAGCGCTGGGGCTGATAGCCCAGGCGTCGCGCCAGCCGCTGGCTGATCTCGCCCCACACCATGAACGGACAAAAGGAACACCAGAGCCGGCCCACCAGGGGATAGGCCAGCAGGATCAACGGCCACCACCAGGCCCAAAACAGATTCAGGGCGCCGTTGTGCTGGCGATCCTGGGGGCCGAGCCAGAGCCAGAGATTCACCAGCACGAACACCCAGCTCACCAGGCCGAACAGCAGGCCGTTCCAGAGCCGGGGGGAGCGCATCCAGTCGCGCAGTTGTGGTTTCCAGCGCCAGAGGTCGAAGCGGGTCCGTTGCGGTCCGCGCCGGCCGGTCCAGAACACGTCGTCGGGCAGCATCTCGGGATAACGGCCGGCGCCGCACTGCCGCAGGGCCCGCTCAATCAGCTGCGACAACTCGCGCAGATTGCCGGGGAAGTCGTAGGTCTGCAGCCGCTTGACCAGCTCCTCACTGACGCTGGGTGGCCGGCTCCAGCCCAGGCTGAGGGCCTTCTGGCGTACGCCGTAGCGCAGCCATTCCCCCAGGTCCTGGCGGCGCACCCGCAGCGGCGGCACCCGAATCAGCTGGCAGCAGCCGTCCAGATCCGGCAGCGCTTTCTCCGCCGTGAAAAAGACGCGCCCCGGGAAAACAAAGCGTCGGCCCGGTTGATCCGGATCACTCCAGCTGCCATCGCGGGCCAGTTGCAGCAGCAGCGGTCGCAACGCCGCCGGGGCCAGATCCACCTGATCGATCAACAGCGAGCCGGCTCCGAGACAGGCCAGCAAGGACAGCTCGCCGGCGCCGCTGGCGAATAATTCGGCGCCATCAGGCCGCAGCAGGGCGGCATTGAGGCGCACCAGCAGCTGCTTCCGGGCTGAAGAACCAAAATGGATCAAGGCGGCGATGTTGTCTTTTTCCAGGCCGGGCTCACCGCTGATCAGCACCGCCCTGCCATCGACGGCAGCGGCGGCCCGGCGAATCGACTCCCGCAGGTTCTGGGCATAGCGGCTGCTGCCGACGATGCCGCGGCGGGCGCGGCCCAGCAGATGGGGGGCGAGGCGCAGCAGACAGGCCGCCGAGTCGGCCGCCGGCTCGCTGCGCGGCCCGACCAAGGGCTCAAGCTGCTGCTCGTGGGCCGGCCCGCAGTCCTGGGAAGCCGATGTCACAACAAGTCCACGGCTGCTTCGATTCTGGACCGTGGATGATGGGTTGGCCGTTCCAGCTTCACGATGAGCCTGACCCTCTATGGCGCCGCCCGCAGTCGGGCCTCGATGGTTCGCTGGTATCTCGAGGAGAAGGGGATCGCCTACCAGTGGATCAGCCTCGATCTCGGCGCCGGCGAGCATCGGCAACCAGCCTTCCTGGCGATGAATCCCTTCGGCAAAGTGCCGGCCCTGGTGGACGACAGCCTGGCCGGGCCGGATGGGGAGCCTCTGAAACTCTTTGAAAGCGGCGCGATTCTCCAGCATCTGGCCGAACAGCACGGCCAGGAATTTGTCGGGGCTGCTGGTGCGGCTCGGCGTTCGTTGACGCTGCAGTGGCTGTTGTTCGCCAATGCCAGTTTCGGGCCCGCCCTGATCCAGGCCGCCGCCAAACCGGAGGACCTGGAGCGGCAACTGACCACCCTCGATTCCTTGCTCAGCGCTGGCCCTTCACTGCTGGGCGGCTGCGGATCTGACGCCGCGGCGGGCTGGGGAGCGGCCGATTGCGCCATCCAGTCCTATCTGGCCTACCTGCCCCTGTTCTGCCCCCAGGTGGATCTGGCCCCCTTCCCCCACGTGCAGGCCAGCATCGAAGCCACCCGGCAACGGCCCGCCTACCAGCTGGCGATGGGCCAGCGCTGATGGCCCCTGCTGTCACGCAGCCTTCCCCAGAGCCTGCCAACGAGTCTTCGGCCCTACCCCCAGGCTCCGCGCCCGCCAGTCGGGCGGCCTTGGTCTGGCAAGGCCATCGACTGGAGCTGCTGGCCGCCCGGGCCCTCTGGGATCCAGCCCAGTCCTTGCTGCTACTGGCAGATCTGCATTTGGGCAAGGCCGAAAGTTTCCAGGCTCACGGCATTCCCCTGCCCAGTGACGGCGACGCCCAAACCCTTAATGCTCTGCTGGAGCTTGCCCACCAGTGGCGACCGCAGCAGGTGATCGTGCTCGGTGATCTGGTCCACGACCGCCTGGGTCTCACCGGCAGCCTGCGGCAGAAGCTGGCGGCATTGCCGGCGTTGCTTGGCTGTCCCCTGCGGTTGATCGGTGGCAACCACGACCGTGGTCAGTGGCATGAGGGCCTGCCCCAGGAGCCAGCCCAGGCGAGCGGCCCCCTCTGGCTCAGCCATGCTCCCGATCCCCGCCCGGGCCTGCTCAATGTCTGTGGCCATTTGCATCCGGTGGTGCAGCTCGCTGGCGGCGGTGATCGCCTGCGCTTGCCTTGCTTCGCCCTGGATCGGCGCCGCCAGCAGTTGGTGCTGCCCTCCTTCGGCCGCCTCACGGGCGGCCATGCCTACCCGCAGCCCGCCGAGCTCTGGGTTGTGGCCGAGGACGCCATCGTCGCCTGGCCAGCGGCCAGAACCCCAGCCAGAACAGCAGCCAAAACGATCGCCGCAACTGCCAGGCACGAGGCTTGAGCCCCGAGTGCGGCGCCTGGGTCAGGCCTCGGCGGCCAGGGCCCGCACCACATCGCCGCGGGTGAGCACGCCCGCGAGTTGGCCGGCCTCATTGAGTACAAACAGGCGCTGGATGCCGTTTTCATGCAGCTGGCGGGCGGCAGCGGGCAGGCTGGTCTGCTGGCTGCAGCTGTGGGGATGGGTGCCCATCACATCACCGACAAGATTGCCCAGCACCTGATGCACCTGCCGATCCCACTGCAGCGGATTGCGCAGATAGATCACGGCATCGAGCAGCATCACGTAGGGGCCGGCATCGAAACCGCTCTCCCTCACCATCAGATCCTTTTCGGTGAGTTCGCCCACCAGCTCACCGGTTTCGGCCAGCACCGGCAGGCCGGAAACGTGATGGTCGCTCATCAATTGCACCGCCTCCTGGAGGGGCGTATCGCGCCGCACCTGCAGCACGGGGCTGCTCATCACCTCTGCAACGGAGCGCTCGACAACCATGCGGGATTTTCCGGATGGGGGCATTCTGCTGCGGCGCCGGCTGGAGATCGCGATTTGCTCGTGCCTTGAGCAGTGAGAATGGCTCGATCTGTCTCCAGGAGCCCCAGCTGCGCCGCCTCGCCGATCTGCTCACCATCAGCCGGGCGCTGCTGGGGCTGCCGCTGCTGCTGGCCCTGGCCGGCGGCCATCAGGCTCTGGCCTGGGTGCTGTTGCTCCTGGGCGGGCTCAGCGATGCCGCCGATGGGGCCCTGGCCCGCCGCAGTGGCGGCGGTTCGGTGTGGGGTGCGCGGCTCGATCCGCTCACCGACAAAATCCTGGTGACGGCCCCCCTGCTCTGGCTGGCCGCTGAGCGGGCCCTGCCGCTTTGGGCGATCTGGCTGCTGCTGGCGCGGGAACTGTTGATCTCGGGCTGGCGCGCCGGCCAGGGCAGTGGTGGGCCCGCCTCTTGGGGAGGCAAGGCCAAAACGATCCTGCAGTTCCTGGCGTTGCTGTTGCTGCTCTGGCCGGCCGACTGGACCCTGGCGGGCGGCTTCGGTGCAGCGGGCTTCGAGCTGCCGCTGCTGCTGCGGGCGATCGGCTGGTGGCTGTTCTGGCCCTCGCTGCTCCTGGCCCTCAGCTCAGCCCTTGGCTACCTGCAGCAGGGCAGGCGGGACAACGGCAGCTGAACGGCGCGAACCGGTGGCCGTGACCATCGACAACGACCACGCTGAGCCGTCAGGCTCCCTGCCGGCTCAGCGGGCCAACAGGGCGGCGTCGGCGCTGAAATCCGGCTGGGTTGGCGGTTGCAGGTTGTAATCGTGCTGAAAGCTGTCGCTCAGGGTGGCTTCGAGGTCGAAGGCCGGTTCCCAGGCCAGCTCCCGGCGCAGCCGCTGGATATCGGTGAGGAAATGGGCCAGCCGCAAGGGGAAGGCTTTGCGGGCTTTTTTATCGAGGTCGGCCGGATCAAAGAAGCGAATCTCCACACGGCTGGGATCCTTGCCGCAGGCCCTGGCCGCGGCGTTCACCAGACCATGGAAGGTCACTCCTTTGGCACCACTGCAGTTGTAGATCCGGTTGGTCGCGGCCTCCACTTCGATGCAGCGGGCCATGGCCGCTGCCAGATCGGCCACATGGCCCAGCTGGGTGATCGTGCTGCCATCGCCGGGCAAGGGCACGGGACGGCCATGGACGATGCGATCGAAGAACCAGCTCTCGACCGGGTTGTAATTGCCCGGGCCGACGATGTAGGTGGGTCGGAAGCTGGTGAACGGGATGGCCTGCTGCCGTAACCAGGCCTCGGTTTCAGCTTTGCCGGCATGACGACTGGCCGGATCAAGCGGCGATTCTTCATCCAATGGCCAGAGTTCACTGTCGGCATAGACACCGGCAGAACTCACGTAAACAAAGCGATGGCTGGGGGCACCGGTGCGCTCGATCACCCGCCGGCTGTCGTCAAGACTGCGCCCGGAACTGTCGACGATCACATCGAACCGCCGGCCCTCCAGGGCCAGGAGCCCCGCCTCGCTGCTGCGATCCCCGGCCAGATGTTCCACCCCTGCAGGCAGCGGTTGGCGACCGCGGGTGAACAGGGTGAGCGTGTGACCCGCTGCGAGCAGATGGGCCACCAGGGGTCGGCCGACAAAGCGGGTGCCGCCCATCACCAGGATTTTCATCAGCCAGCCCCAACCATGCCTGGCCATTCAAACGCTCGGGCGGGCCGCTCGCGCCGGCCACGTTGGCGATCCGCTGGGCCAACGGGCACGGTTGATGATGGGGCCAGTGCACCGCGAGCCGTATGCAAGTCATCCCTGCCATCGATCTGCTCGACGGACAGTGCGTCCGGTTGCATCAGGGGGATTACGGCCAGGTGACCCGCTTCAGCGATGATCCGATCGCCCAGGCCCTGGAGTGGCAGCGGCAGGGGGCCCAGCGGCTGCATCTGGTGGATCTCGATGGCGCCCGCACCGGACAGCCGATCAATGATCGGGTGGTGCGAGCCATCACTGCAGCTCTTTCGATTCCCGTCCAGCTCGGCGGTGGCGTGCGCAGCGCTGAACGGGCCGAAGCCCTGTTGGCCTACGGACTGGATCGGGTGATTCTCGGCACGGTGGCGGTGGAACAGCCGGAGCTGGTGCGCGAACTGGCCGACCGCCATCGCGGCCGCATTGTGGTGGGCATCGATGCCAAGGATGGCCGGGTGGCAACCCGGGGCTGGATCGAGGCCAGCACGGTGGAAGCCAGCGCCTTGGCCAGCAGCCTCGAAGGCTCGGCGGTCGCCGCCCTGATCACCACCGATATCGCCACCGACGGCACTCTGGCCGGTCCGAATCTGGCGTTCCTGCGCACGATGGCTGAGGCCAGCTCGATCCCGGTGATTGCCTCAGGTGGCATCGGCGATCTGGCCGACCTGCTCTCGCTGTTGAGCCTGGCCCCCCTGGGGGTGGAGGGGGTGATTGTCGGCCGCGCCCTCTACGACGGCCGCCTCGATCTGGCCGAAGCCCTGCAGGCGATCGGTCCCGAACGGCTGCAGGATCCCGTCAGCCTTCCTGTGGCTTGAAGGGCCTGCA
Organism: uncultured cyanobacterium; assembly: GCA_903934745.1. GTDB lineage: Bacteria > Cyanobacteriota > Cyanobacteriia > PCC-6307 > Cyanobiaceae > Cyanobium. Next base: position 18,642 of record CAIZOZ010000364.1, on the reverse strand, counting down.
GGGCGCCAGTTGGCCTGAGCCTCAACCCGGCAGCGCCGGAATCGTTCTCCTATAACAGGCTTTACTGCCCCGGTCGCGCGCGTGGCTATCGCCACCATCCCTACCCCCGCCAGCCAAAGCGGCTTTAACCTGGACCCTGCCAGCGGCGAGCTTTGCGGCGGCGAATCCAACCCCGCAGGGCCGGCGGCTTTGCAAGGCGTCGAAGACGTCTATCGCCGTTGCCGGGAACTGGGCATGCGCCTGAGCCGCCAACGGCGCATGGTGCTCGATCTGCTCTGGGCCGAAAAAAGCCACCTCAGTGCCCGGGATATCTTCGAAAAGCTCAATAATCAGGGTCGCAACATCGGCCACACGTCTGTTTACCAAAACCTCGAAGCCCTGCAGTCAGCTGGCGTGATCGAATGCCTGGATCGCGCCAGTGGCCGGCTGTATGGCTATCGGGCCGATCCCCACAGCCATCTGATCTGCAGTCAGTCCGGTGCCATTCAGGATTTGGATGTGAGCTTGCCTGCTGAATTGCTCCGCCAGATTGAAGCTCTCACCGGCTTCACAATTGAGTCCTACACCCTGCATCTCTGTGGCCGGCCCAAGGGCCACTGAGGATCTGAAACGAATGAGTTCGGCTCAAGCCGGGCTAGATCCCGCCAAGCCACCGGGCACGTTCCCGCTGTTCCCTGTGCCATTCCAGCCAAGTTCCTGGGGGAGCTGGATTCGCAGCGCCAGTCTCGTTAACGTGAATTGATTCGCCTCACCTTGTGGCCCGCCGCGACCCAACGGTCCCAACCCAGCCGCAGTCTCCGGCCCAGTTGCTGGTTTTTGCTGAGCCGCTGCAACGCGATGGTCTGCTGGTCTGGCTGGCGGCGGGCGATGGAGCCTGGAAGCCGGTCACGGCGCCGGAGCAGCTTGAAGGTGCTCCCCAGCTGGTGATCTGGAGCCTGAGTGCCCAGCCCGAGCCCGCGGCCCTGGCTGCCGAACTGCAGCAGCTGCAGGAGCGCTGGCAGCCAGCACCGGTGTTGCTGTTGCTGCCCCAGGCCCATCGCTATCCCACGAGTGTTCTGCTGCAGCTCCCGCTCCAGGGTCTGCTGGACCAGCCCGATGCCGCCGGCTTGCGCCTGGCGGTGTCCACCCTGCTCGGTGGCGGCCGGGTGGTGGAGCTGGGCGCCGCTGCAACGGCGGAGCGTGGCCAGGACGCCGTGGCCGCCCTGGGCCTGGGCCAGTGGCTGTTGATCAGCGGTCTGCAGCAGATCGATGCCGAAACCCGTGTCTGCCGGCGCCTGCTGGATCCACCCCCCGAAGCCTGGCTGGCCGAACTGCTGCTGCTGGGCCGGCTGCGGGAACTGGCGGCGGCCCGCCAGTTGCTGCTCTGGCTCTGGGGTCCGCTGGGCCTCGCTTGGTCTGGCAGCACCGATGGGCGGGAGCAACCGCCGCCGCCTGCGGCCAGGGGCGTGACCATCACCTTGCGGCAACGCAGTGCCGATGGTCTGTGGCAGGCGCTGCGCGAGCGCCTCAACCAGTCCGCCACGGCGCCGGCGCTGCCGGACCACGGCCAGTTGCTTGCCCTCGACGGACTCCACCCCGATCGGCGCCGCGATCTGCTGCTGGCCCTGCTGGAACAGTTCGAGCAATTGCGTCAGCGCCTGCAACACGATGGCGTCGGCGGCGAGACCCTGCTGCAACGCTGGCAGGATCTGCAGCCCGAACTGCGGCGCCAGGCGCTTCGCCACATGGCAGGCAGCTATGTGCAGCTGCCCTGGCAAGGCGATCTGCGCCCGGTGGCGGCCATCCTGATGGCCAGCAGTGAGCTGACCCTGCTGGACGGCGACCTGCCCGATCCGGTGCCGATGCTCGGCACGTTGATCCAGGCCCGGCCCCTGCTGGTCGAAGGTCGGCTGCTGGCCCCCGATGAGCCCCAGGCGCTGCTTTATCTCGAACTGCTGCTCAGCAATTGGCTGGTGCGCAGCGCCGAGTTGATCAGCGCCGAAGTGCTCGCCGCCTGCGCCGACTGGCCTGAGTTGCGTCGCTACCTGCTGCGGCCGGAGCTGCTCGCCACCCGCAATCTCGAACGCCTGCGCAACCAGCTCAACGCCCGCCAGCGCTGGAGCAGCTGGTTCGAGCGACCGATCCAGGTGTACGAGAGCCGCCGGCCCCTCTACCGACTGGAGCACGGGGCCATCCAGACGGTCGATCTGCTGGAACCGCGGGACCAGGAGTTGCGTCAGCTCGGCTGGTTGCAGCAGGCCGTCACCCTGGCGCTGGAAAGCCGCGATGCCCTGGCGCCCCAACTGCGCAGCCTGGTGCGGGGGCTGGGAAATCTGCTGGTGATGCTGCTCACCCAGGTGGTGGGCCGGGCCATCGGCCTGATCGGACGGGGCATCCTTCAGGGCATGGGCCGCAGCGTCGGTCGCAGCTGAATCGAGGTCGCAGCCCATGGGGTCGCAGGGCACAATGACTTGATGCGAGCTCCAGTCCCGGCCCTCCAGCACCCTGGCCCCACCACCGGCCTGCAGGCTGGCCCAACCCATCCCCAGCCTGTGGCACCGATCAGGAGCGATCACCAGGGCCGGCCCCTTGGCTTGTTCCCTGTTCACTCGGCGCGCACCAGCGCTGGGGTCCGACGGCTGGCCCGGGCTCTGGGCTCGCTGCTGGCGATCGTGCTGTTGCTGGTCGGCAGCATCAGCGCCCTGGCGGCACCAGCGGCCGCCGCTCTGGATGATGATCGCTACGACGGCAATATCTTCGCCCTCTATGCCGGCAACGGCTCCCTGGTGCCGCCCCGCAGCAGCCTGGCCCAGGCCCAGTTAGACGGCCGCGTCACCGTGCTGGTCTATTACCTCGACGACAGCTCCGCCAGCAAGCGCTTTGCGCCGGTGGTCTCGGAATTGCAACGACTCTGGGGACAGGCGGTCGAACTGATTCCCCTGGTCACCGACCCGCTGCAGAACCGCCCGATTGAAGGGCCAGCCGATCCGGCTGGCTACTGGAACGGCACGATCCCCCAGGTGGTGATCTTCGACAGCAACGGCAAGCTGGTCTTCGATGCCAGCGGCCAGGTCAACGTGGATGCCATCAACAGTGTGATCAGTGCAGCCACCGGCATCCCGATGGCGCCGCGCAGCGGCAACAGCACCACGGTGAGCTTCAACGAGCTCAACAGCGAAGTGGTGCCGTCCAGCTGATGGCGGCTTCCCCGCACGAGTCCGGAGCGCTGCAGGCTGGCGAGGAGGATCCACCGACACGGCTGGAGAGTGACAGCCTCGGCACGGTCGCCGTGCCGGCCGAGCACCTCTGGGGCGCCCAGACCCAGCGCTCCCTGCGCTATTTCGCCTTTGGCGAACCGATGCCGCCGCCGATCATCCGGGCCTTCGGCCAGCTCAAGGCGGCCTGTGCCGAGGTGAATGGCGCCATGGGCCGGCTCGAGCCGGCGCTGCAGGAGCTGATTGTGGCGGCAGCCGAGGAGGTGGCCGCGGGCCGACTCGATCAGGAGTTCCCGCTGCGCGTCTGGCAGACCGGTTCCGGCACCCAGACGAACATGAATGTCAACGAGGTGATCGCCAACCGGGCGATCGCCTGCAGCGGTGGCCTCCTCGGCAGCAAGAGCCCGGTGCATCCCAACGACCACGTCAACCTCAGCCAATCCAGCAACGACACCTTCCCGGCGGCGATGCACGTGGCTGTGGCGATCGAACTGCAGCGCCGCCTCCTGCCAGCGCTGGAGCAGCTGATTGCGGCCCTGAGCAAGCGCGCCGTGGAGTTCGCGCCGATCATCAAGATCGGTCGCACCCACCTGCAGGATGCCGTACCGCTCAGCCTCGGCCAGGAATTCAGTGGCTACGTCGCCCAACTGGAACTGGGTGTCGCCACCTTGCGCCAGTGCCTGCCGCAGCTGTGGCAATTGGCCATCGGTGGCACGGCGGTGGGCACCGGCCTCAATGCCCCCGTCGGTTTCGGTGAGGCGGTGGCCGCCCGGCTGGCCGAGCGCATCGGGCTGCCGTTCAGCAGTGCCCCTAACAAATTCCAGGCGCTGGCGGGCCATGAACCGCTGGCCGCCGCCCATGGGGCTCTCACCGTGCTGGCGGGCAGCCTGATGAAGATCGCCAACGACATCCGTTGGCTGGGCAGCGGCCCCCGCTGCGGCATCGGCGAGCTGGTGCTGCCCGAAAACGAGCCCGGATCCAGCATCATGCCGGGCAAGGTCAATCCCACCCAGTGCGAGAGCCTCACCATGGTGGCCGTGCAGGTGATGGGCAACAACACGGCGGTGCAGCTGGCGGCGAGCCAGGGCAATTTTGAACTGAACGTGTTCAAACCCCTGATTGCTTATAATCTGCTCGAAAGCATTGCGCTACTCAGCGGCGGCTGCGATGGCTTCCGCGCCCACTGCATCGAAGGTCTGAAGGCCGATGTGGGCCGCATCCAGAATTTGCTGGATCAGAGCCTGATGCTGGTGACGGCCCTTACCCCCGCCATCGGCTACGACCGCGCCTGCGCCATCGCCAAACATGCCCACCAGAACCAGCTCAGCCTGCGCGAAGCAGCCCTGATCCTCGGTGAGATCAGTGCCGAGCAGTTTGACCAGTGGGTCAGGCCCGACTCCATGGTCTGAACGGCACCGATCGCCGTTCACGCTGCAGGCCGGCGCTGGCGCCTGCCATCCCTCAGCACGATTTTGGTGCCCTGACTCACCCGGGCCACGATCGTCTTGAGCGCATGGGGCGTGAGGTTCTGGGCCTCATCCATCACCATGGACTGACGGGGAATTAGGCGGCCGCGGATAGAGCTGATTGCTTCCATTCCTGGCAGCTCCATTCCCAGCAGAAAATCAAGATTGGCGATAATTGATTGTATCCAAGGACCCATCTTTTTCTGTGGATTGCCGGGCAGAAAGCCGATGTTCCTTAGTCAGGGGAATCACCGTTTGCATCACGAGCAGCCGGTCATCGAGATGTTCATCGGCCACCACGACCTTGTGGTCCTGAAACCTGGTCAGGGCGTTGGGCCGTGCAGCAGGGCGTTGGTGTCCAGAACGAAGCTTTTGCGCATGCCAGTCGCGTTGCCGGTTCCCTGGCTGGGAACCGAAGACCGCTGACGCCTCTACGCTCCGGCAGTTCGCGACCCGATGGGTTTCTGGCTTGCCGCTCCCGATTTCCCTCTTTCTCGTTCTGCTGCTGCTGTGCGGCCTCAGCCTGCTGTGGCTGGAGTTACGCCACCGCCTGCGCCCGGCCTCCCCACTACGCCTGCTGCCCGGACCCTTTCAGGTGAAACGCAAGGCCCAGGGCTTGGAGCTCAGCGGCGAGATCACGATCCGCAACCCCCATGGCCGTATGGAGGTGTTCGTGCCGGAGATCAGCGTGCAGCCCGTCTTGCTGGGCCGGGCCGATCTCACCGAGGTGCGCTCCGAGGTGCGTATCACCCCGCTCCATCCCGATGAGGAAGCCCGCCCCGACCACTACTGGGCCGCTTACATCGTCAAGGCGCACAAAAGCACAGCGGCCCAGCTGCGCATCAACCTGATCGGTCCGGCCGGCACCGACCTCGAAGGTCTGATCGACACGGTTTGGCTGGACATCCAGTGGATCAACTACGGACCTTTCGGTCGGTTGTGGCGACGGGACGGGATTCTGGTGCCGGTGCAGAAACCGGAGCCGACTCCGGCGGCGATCGCCAGCTGGCGGGACGGCGACCATTGCCGGGTGCTGCCGGTGCAAACCCATCTGCTCGGGGTCCTCGATGATCCACAACAGGTGCTGGAGCACTACACCGGCCATCTGCTGCAACCGGGTGATGTGCTCACCATCGGCGAGACACCGCTGGCGGTGATGCAGGGCCGCTATCACCACCCTTCCATGGTGGAGCCCTCGATGCTCTCGCGGCTGCTCTGTCGGGTGTTCCACCCCACCAGCAGCCTGGCCACCGCCTGCGGACTCCAGACCCTGATTGACATCGTCGGCCCGGCCCGGGTGCTCTGTGCCTGGCTGGCGGGCAGCGCTCTGAAGCTGATCGGCGTCAAGGGAGGTTTCTATCGCCTCGCCGGCGATCAGGCTCGCTTGATCGACGATGTCACCGGCACCACCCCTCCCTATGACCAGACCCTGGTGCTCGGCCCCGAGGCGCCTGAACTGTTCTGCCATCGGGTCGCGGCGGCCCTTGGAGTGGCCGTGGCTGTGGTCGATGTCAATGACCTGGGCCGGGTGAAGGTGCTGGCGAGTAGCCGGGACTGTGACGAGGAGCTGCTGTACAGGGCCCTGAAGCCCAATCCAGCCGGCAATGCCAACGAGCGCACGCCCCTGGTGCTGGTCCGTCCCGCCTAAAGTCGTTGATAAGGATTGTCGAATTTCCTCACAACCCCTTCATTGCTGCCTGTGCCTTCCCCCACCACCATGTCAGTGCCGGGCCAACCGGCCGAGGCGGGGGGGCCGGAAGCCAACAGCGCGCACTGGACTCTTCAATCGTTGCAGGGATGGCATCTGCCCCTGCTGGACGACCCCGCCTTCCTGCCACTCCAACCCCTGCTGCAGCGCAACCTGCTGTTGTCGGTGCCGGAACGGTTGCTCACCGCCCTGGTTCACCGCCCGCCGCTGGCCTCCGACGTGCTGGTGGCGCTGCGAATCCTTCCCTCCGGTCGCCACCAGGCGCTGGGTCTGATCATCTGTCGTCGCCTCAATCGCAGCGGCACCAGCTGGCAGGTAGACCATCTGCGGCTTGCCCTGTTGACCCAGGACGATCCGGCAGCGCCGACCCGTCATGCGGTGGCGGCAGCCCTGCTGCGCGAGGCGATCCAGCGGGCCCGGAGTGCCACCAGCTGGATGGCCACCGCCTCCAGCCTCGACAGCACTCGCCTGGCGGTATTGCGCGAGCAGGGCTTCCAACCCCAGCGCACCGATCAGTTCTGGCGCTGGCAAGCCGATGGCGCCACCGGTTCCCCGCCGCCGGCGCTGCCGGCCCAGCTGCAATTGCGCTCGCTCAATCGGCGTAGTGCCTCTTTGCTGTGGCATCTCGAGCAGGCCACCTGCCCCGCCCAGCTGCGCCAGTTGCTGGATCGCCGCATCGAAGACCTGCTTGACCAGAGCGGCAGCCGCGGCTGGCTGCTGGTGGACACCAGCCGCAACGAAGCGGTCGCTGGCGTGCGCTGGCTGGCGGATCAGCCCGGTGGCGGCCAGCGGGTGGAGTTCACGCTGCATCCGGCCTGGCTGCATTGGCTCGGCCCAGCTGGCGAGCTGCTGCTGCGGCGCTATGCCGCACCGGGATCCACGCTCTGGCTGGTCAGTGACGTGGCCGATACGGCACGCCACGACTGGCTGCAGCGGCTCGGTGCCGAACCCCAGGGCGAACAGGTGCTGATGGCCCGCAGTGTCTGGCGCCGTCATGGCCCCCAGCCGGCCGAACGCGCCGCCCGACGGATCGAGGCCGTGCTCGAACAGTTCCAACCCCGCCGCCGTCCCCTGCCCACTCCGGTGGGCCCCCTGGGTAGCGGGCCCCGCCAACTCTGACCATGGTTGCCGCGGCTGACGAAGTGGGCCCTATCCCCGCTCAGCAACCCGTCCCCGATCAGCACCCGGCCGCCGCTCGGCTGCTGGGACCCTGCTCAGCGCTGGCCCTGGATGTGGGCCAGCGCCGCATCGGCCTGGCTGGTTGTGATGCCCTCGGCCTCACGGTCACCCCCTTGCCTGCCCTGCTGCGGGGCCCGTTTGAACGGGATCTGCTCCATCTCCAAGTCCTGGTGCAGCAGCGGCGGGTGCAAGCTCTGGTGGTGGGGCTGCCCCTGGACGCCAACCAGCAAGCGACACGGCAGGCGCTCCACTGCCGGCGCTATGGGCTGCGGCTGGGCCGGGCCCTGGCTGCAGCCGGTCTGAATCTGCCTGTGGCCTGGGTGAACGAACACAGCAGCAGCTGGGCCGCCGGCGAACGCTTCGGCCTGCATGGCGATCGCAGCGGCCGACTGGACAGCGCCGCCGCCATGCTGCTGTTGGAGCAGTGGCTCAGCGATGGCCCTGCCGCCGAACCGGTCGTAACGGCGACCATCGCGGCCGGACAGCGGCCGGTCGTTGCTCCATTCTGAGACGACACGCGCCTGCCCCATGAACGCCGAGTCCCCTGCCATGCCGGCCTCTGGAGATGTGCCCACCCTGGTGGTGCGCGATAGCAACGGTCGTCAACTGCTCTGTTTCCTCGAGGAACTGATCCCGCTCGATGGCCACGACTATGCCCTGCTCACCCCGGTGGACACCCCGGTCTGCCTGTTTCGCCTCGGCGAGGACGATGACGAACCGGAATTGATCGAAACCCTTGAAGCGACTGAGCCGGTGCTCTCGGTGGCCGATGTGGTGCTGCAGGAACACGACCTCACCCTGGTGCGGTCGGCGATCACGCTCACCGTCAGTGGCGAGCTGGATGAACCCGACCCCGACGAGCTCGATGAGGAGGACGCTGCCGACGAGGAGAGCGAAACCTACGAATTGCTGGTCAGCTTCATGGCCGGTGAGCAGGAATATGGCCTCTACATCCCGCTCGATCCCTTTTTCGTGGTGGCCCGGCTCAACGGCAGTGAGGCGATCCTGGTCGAAGGCGAAGAGTTCGAACGGGTGCAGGGACGGATCGAGGCGGAACTCGAAGAGCGGGAGCTGGGCGACTGATGCTGCGGCAGCTGCTCACTCCCGACTGGCTGGCGACCACCACCCTGGCCCAGTTGCCGCTCGAGCAGCTGCTCGAGCGCGGCATCCGCGCTTTGGTACTTGACGTCGATCGCACCTTGCTGCCCAGACGCTGCACGGCCATCCCGCCTGTCGCCGAGCAGTGGCTGCGTCATGCCTTGCTGCAGCTGCCGATCCATCTGCTCAGCAACAATCCCTCCCGCCACCGGATCGGCAGCGTGGCCGACCAGCTGGGGCTGCCCTACACCACCTCGGCCGGGAAACCGCGCCGTTCAGCGCTGCGCCGGGTGCTCAACGAACTGGGCTTGCCGCCGTCCCAGGTGGCCCTGGTGGGTGATCGGCTCTTCACCGACGTCCTGGTGGGCAACCGCCTCGGCCTGTTCACCGTGCTGGTGAAGCCGATCGATCCGCACGGCCTGCCTTGCCGCCATGACCGCTTGCAGAATCTGGAACTGCGCCTGGCTCGCTGGCTGGGCAGCGGAACGCTCTGATGGGGGACACGTCCAGGCCCATTCGCCGCGTGATCAAGGTGGGCACCAGCCTGCTGCGGGGTGATGCCGATCGCCCCACCGCCGCCGTGATCGCTGATCTGGCGGCCAGTCTGAGTCGCCAGCAGCGCCGCGGCGAACGTATCGCCCTGGTCACCAGTGGTGCGGTCGGGCTCGGCTGTGAGCTGCTGAAGATCGAGAAGCGCCCGACAGAAGTGGCCGCCCTGCAGGCCGCCGCCGCCGTGGGCCAGGGCCGGTTGATGGCGCTCTATCAGGACGCCTTCGCGCTCTGCGCCCTCACCGTGGCCCAGGTGCTGCTCACCCGCGGTGATCTTGCCTCCCGCCGCCGCTATCAGCGGGCCTGTCGCACCCTCGAACAACTGCTGGAGTGGGGCGTGGTGCCGATCGTCAATGAAAACGACACCCTCGCCACCGACGAGCTGCGCTTCGGCGACAACGACACCCTCTCGGCCCTGGTGGCGGTGGCGATCGGTGCTGATGAGCTGGTGCTGCTCACCGATGTCGACAGCCTCTATTCCGGCGATCCCCGCACCGACGCCCAGGCCAGTCCGATCGCTGAAGTTCGCGATCTGGCTGAGCTTGAACGCTTGCGCGGTGTCGCCACCGGCGGCGGCCAGTGGGGCACCGGCGGCATGACCACCAAACTCACCGCCGCCCGGATCGCCACTTCCAGCGGCATCCGGGTGCGCCTGGCCGATGGCCGTGATCCCGCCGTGCTGGAAGCGTTATTGGCCGGCGAGACGCTGGGCACCGTGTTCCAACCGAGTCCCACCCCCCTCACCGATCGCAAGGGCTGGCTGGCCCATGCGCTGCTGCCCAAGGGGAGCCTGCGCATCGATCAGGGCGCCGAACGGGCTCTGGTCGAACGCGGCGCGTCGTTACTGGCCGTGGGCATCCAAGCGGTGGAGGGCCTGTTCGAGCGCGGCGAAGCGGTGCGGGTGCTCGCCAGCGACGGCCGCGAACTGGCGCGGGGACTGAGCAGTTTCAACAGTGAGGAGCTCACCGCGATCATCGGCCTGGGCACCGGCGAGATCCGCCGCCGGCTGGGGGACGTGGGTGATGCGGTGATCCATCGCGACCAACTGGTGCTCGTCCTCAACGGCTGAGCGCTGGCCCTACGATCCGGCCCGATCTGGACACCGGGGAATGCGTTTCAGCAGCCTGCTCAGCCTGCTCAGCGAGGTGAGCGACGCCACCCCCAGACACCTGGGTGAAGATCCGGACCTGAGCGGCGCCCAGGCCCTTGATGCGGCTGGTCCGACCCAGCTCAGCTTTCTGGAGGAAGGCCACGCCCTGACGGCTGCGCTGGCCGCCAGTGGTGCTGCCGCCGTGCTGATCCCGGCCCGAGGTGAAGATGCGGCAGTACTGCAGCAGCAGGCCACCGAGCGCAATCTCGCCTGGGTGGCGCTGCACAATCCGCGTCTGGGCTTCGCCGAGGCGCTCGAGGCTCTCTATCCCCGGAGCCGTCCCGAGCCGGGGGTCCATCCCACAGCTGTGGTCCATGCCACGGCCAGGCTCGGCAGCAACGTCCACCTGGGGGCCCACGTCGTGGTGGGGGCCGGCAGCAGCGTCGGCGACGGTTGCATCCTGCATCCGTCCGTGGTGCTCTACGAGGACGTGATCCTGGAACCGGACTGCGAGCTCCATGCCCAGGCGGTGCTCCACCCCGGCAGTCGTCTGGGCCGCGCTTGTGTCGTGCACTCCGGTGCGGTGATCGGCTCGGAAGGCTTCGGGTTTGTACCCACCGCCGCTGGTTGGCGCAAGATGCCCCAGACCGGACTGGTGGTGCTCGAGGACGGGGTGGAGGTGGGCTGCGGCAGCACCCTCGATCGTCCCTCGGTGGGTGAGACCCGCATCGGCGCCGGCACCAAGATCGACAATCTCGTTCACATCGGCCATGGCGTGATCACGGGCCGGGGCTGTGCCCTGGCGGCCCAGGTGGGCATCGCCGGCGGCGCTCGCCTCGGCCAGGGGGTGATCCTGGCCGGCCAGGTGGGGGTGGCGAACCGGGCGGTGATCGGCGATCGCGCCATCGCCTCCTCGAAATCCGGCATCCACGGCGAAGTGGCCGCCGGCGAAGTGGTGAGCGGCTACCCGGCCATTCCCAATCGCCTCTGGCTGCGCTGCTCAGCCGTGTTCAACAAGCTGCCGGAGATGGCCCGCACCCTGCGGCAGCTCAAGGCGGCCGGCGAGGGGGGCACGGCGGCCGTCAGCCGCGAACCGGCCCAGTAGCCTCGCCGGTTGCGTCGACCGCCCTCTGATGACCAGCCACCGGATCACCCTCCTGCCAGGCGATGGCATCGGCCCGGAGATCACGGCGGTGGCTCGCCAGTTGCTCGATGCGGTAGCAGCGCGCCATGGCTTCAGCCTCAGCTACGACGAACGGCTCATTGGCGCGGCGGCGATCGACGCCCATGGCGTTCCCCTGCCGGAGAGCACCCTGGAGGCCTGCCGCAACGCCGAGGCCGTGCTGCTGGCCGCGATCGGCGATCCGCGCTGCGACAGCCTGCCGCGGCAGCTGCGGCCCGAAAGCGGCCTGCTGGCACTGCGCTCCGGCCTGGGCCTGTTCGCCAATCTCCGGCCCGTCAAGATCATCCCTGCCCTGATCGGCGCCAGCAGCCTGCGGCCGGAGGTGATCGAGGGGGTCGATCTGCTGGTGGTGCGCGAGCTCACCGGCGGGGTGTATTTCGGCACCCCCAAAGGGCGGGTGGAAGCCGATGGGGCCGTGCGGGCCTTCAACACCATGGCCTATTTCGACTGGGAGATCGATCGCATCGCCAGGGTGGGTTTTGACCTGGCCCGAGCCCGCCGTGGCCGGCTCTGCTCGGTGGACAAGGCCAACGTGCTCGATGTGAGTCAGCTCTGGCGCGATCGGGTCGAAGCGATCCACACCGAGTTTCCGGCCGTGGAGCTCAGCCACATGTACGTGGACAACGCCGCGATGCAGCTGGTGCGTGCCCCCCGCCAGTTCGACGTGCTGCTCACCAGCAATCTCTTCGGCGACATCCTCAGCGATGAGGCCGCCATGCTCACGGGTTCGATCGGCATGTTGCCCTCGGCCTCCCTGGGCGAAAGCGGGCCGGGGCTGTTCGAGCCTGTCCACGGCTCAGCTCCGGACATCGCCGGCCAGGACAAGGCCAACCCGATGGCGATGGTGCTCTCGGCGGCGATGCTGCTGCGGGTGGGTCTGCACCAGGACGGTGCCGCCGCCGACCTGGAGACGGCGGTGGACCGGGTGCTGGCCGCTGGCCTGCGCACCGGCGATCTGCTGGGCGAGGGCTGCACCCTGCTGGGCTGCCGGGCCATGGGCGAGGCCCTGCTGCAGGCCCTGCCGGCCTGAGCCCGGTGGGCGCCTCGCTCCCCGCCTCGCCCGAGGCCCTCGCCGGGTCGGGGTCCGGCGATCTGCGAAACTCTCAATCCAATCCCCGCCCCCTGCGTCGATGTCGAAGCGTCATCCGGTCGTCTCCGTCACCGGTTCCTCCGGCGCAGGAACCAGCACCGTCAAGCGCGCCTTCGAGCAGATCTTCAAACGCGAGGGAATCACCCCGGCGGTGGTCGAAGGCGACAGCTACCACCGCTACGAACGCGGTCCGATGAAGGAGGCGATGGGCGCCGCCCTGGCCAAGGGTGAGAACTTCTCCCACTTCGGTCCGGAAGCCAATCTGTTCGACAAGCTCGGCGAACTGTTTCAGAGCTACGGCGAAACCGGCAGCGGCGAGAAGCGCTACTACCTGCACTCCGTCGAGGAAGCCGCCGATCACAACGGCCGCCTCGGCACCAACCTGCAACCCGGCCAGTTCACGCCTTGGGAGCAGATCCCCAGCGGCACCGACCTGCTCTTTTACGAAGGCCTGCACGGTGGCGTCCAGGGTGACGGTTACGACGTCGCCGGCCTGGCGGATCTGCTGGTGGGCGTGGTGCCGATCGTCAACCTGGAGTGGATCCAGAAGATCGCCCGCGACAACGCCGAACGGGGCTATTCCGCCGAAGCCACGGTGGACACGATGCTGCGGCGGATGCCGGACTACATCAACCACATCTGCCCCCAGTTCAGCCGCACCGACATCAACTTCCAGCGGGTGCCCACGGTGGACACCTCCAACCCATTCATGATCCGGAACATCCCCACCCCGGACGAGAGTTTCGTGATCATCCACTTCCGCAAGGGAGCACGGGAAAAGTGGGGCATCGACTTCACTTATCTGCTTGACATGATCCACGACTCCTTCATGTCCAGTCCCACCAGCCTGGTGGTCAACGGTGGCAAGATGGGATTTGCCATGGAGCTGATTCTCACGCCGATCATTCATCGCATGATCGAGGACAAAAAGTCCGTCAGCTGATGCTGCTGGCTCCCAGCGATCGCTCACACCCCCACCGGGATTGAGCCTTGGCGGCGCCAGGGTCAATCCCGTTCCAGCCGTGCAACTTGTTCTCTCTCTCGCCGGTTTAAACTTCCGAGATTGGCAGCGGGGACAGCCATCAGCTTCAGCCCCTCATTTCAGATCCGCGGAGCCGGTGGCGATCCCATCCCTGCGCTGCGATTGGATCGGGTCAACAGCCGCGAACTGTTTGCCATGGCCCGTGCTGTCATGTTTCGGCACATGGAAAGCTGCCCCGATGGCCCCGAACCCTTAGGGGTTGTTCTGTCGGACGGAGAACGTGAGGGTGGGGGACTGACGCGGGGCCGGGTGGTGTTTTCAGTGCCGATCCTGCTGCCCGACGAACAGTTCGTTCCCCTGGAGCTGTTGTCAGCCAGGGCCCAGCGCTTCCCCGGGCAACGGCGCAGCCGGTTGCAGGTTTCCCGCCCTGCCCGTTGAGGTCATGGCTTTTGTCCCGCCCCCGATCACAGCCGATCCACTGACCCACCTCCTGCCTGTGCTGGTGGCGGTGCTTGGCGCCTGCATCGGTAGTTTTGTCAATGTTGTGGCCTGGCGGCTGCCGCGCCAGGAGTCGCTGCTGGGGCCCGGCAGCCACTGCCCTCGCTGTGGCACGCCGCTGGCCTGGTTCGAGAACGTGCCGATCGTCGCCTGGCTGGCCCTGAGGGGCCGTTGTCGCCATTGCCACCAGCCCGTGTCTCAGCGCTATCCGCTGGTGGAACTGCTCAGTGCCGGTCTCTGGGTGGCGGTGCTGCTGGGTCATCCCGACGCCATGGGGGCAAACCCGGCCTCCCTGCCCCTGCTGTTGGCCGGATGGCTGCTGGTCAGCTGGTTGCTGCCCTTGGTGCTGATCGATCTCGACAGTCTGTGGCTGCCGGAACCCCTCTGCCGCTTCGGACTGCTGCTCGGCATTGCCGTCACCGCCCTGCTGGGCCTGTCCCAGGGTGCCGCCACGGGCAAGGCGCTGCTGTTGTCCCACCTGATCGCCGCAGCCGCTGGGCTGCTGGGGTTTGAAGCCCTCAGTGCCCTGGCGCAAAAGCTGATGGGCCGTCCGGCCCTGGGGCTCGGCGATGCCAAGCTCGCCGCCCTGATGGGTGCCTGGCTGGGCCCGATCGGCCTGCTGCTGGCGGTGGGCCTGGCCGTGGTCGCCGGCGCCCTGATCGGCGCTCTCGGTCGGCTCAGTGGACGGCTGCATCGCCACCAACCCTTCGCCTTCGGCCCCTTTCTGGCCCTCGGTACCGTGGCGGTCTGGGTTCTGGGTGAACCCTTCTGGATGGCCGTGGCCGGCTTCTCTGCCGGCGTTTAATGGATTCACTCCTGATCTCCCTACCAACCCACCCCGATGTCGCTGTTCGACTGGTTCGCTGATCGCCGCAAGAACGCCCCGGTGGTGCGTCCGAATCAGGGCGCTGAAACCGATGAAGGCGATGGGCTGTGGAGCAAGTGCCCGGAGTGTTCCCAGGTGGTGTATCGCAAGGATCTGGTGGCCAACGCCAGTGTCTGCGCTGGCTGCGGACACCACAACCGCATCGACAGCGCTGAGCGCATCCGTTTGCTGGCGGATCAGGGCAGCTTTGAAGGTCTTGACAACGACTTGGCTCCCACCGATCCCCTCGCCTTCAAGGACCGACGCAGCTATGTCGATCGGATCCGGGACAGCCAGCAGGCGACGGGGCTGCGCGATGCGGTGGTGACAGGCCTCTGCCGGCTGGAGGGGATGCCCCTGGCCCTGGGGGTGATGGACTTCCGCTTCATGGGGGGCTCGATGGGCTCGGTGGTGGGCGAAAAACTCACCAGGCTGATCGAGGAGGCCACCGCCCGCCGCTATCCGCTGCTGATCGTCTGTGCCTCGGGGGGGGCCCGCATGCAGGAGGGGATGCTGAGCCTGATGCAGATGGCCAAGATCTCCGGCGCCCTGGAGCGCCATCGCCGGGCGGAACTGCTGTATCTGCCCCTGCTCACCCACCCCACCACCGGCGGAGTCACCGCCAGCTTCGCCATGCTGGGCGATCTGATTCTGGCCGAACCGAAGGCGCTGATCGGCTTTGCCGGGCGGCGCGTGATTGAGCAGACCCTGCGCGAAAAGTTGCCCGAGGGCTTCCAGACGGCGGAGTATCTCCGTGATCACGGCTTTGTGGATGCGATTGTGCCCCGCACCCAATTGCGAGCCACTCTCGCCACCCTGCTGCGGCTGCATGACCCGGCCCGCCGGCTCCAGCCGGTGGCGGCTGCCGCCGGTCTGACCCCATGAGCAAGGCGATGACTGCAGCCACCTGGGCCCGAGCCAGAGAGCTGCTGCTGGCGATGGTGCTGGTGTTCCAGCTGCTGGTGGTGCCGGCTGCCTGGGCCGGCCCGGTGAGTTGGCAGGAGGTCACGGCCACGGCGGAAGGGCGGCAGTGGTGGGATTCCGGCAGCCTGCGCCGCAATCGCGAGGGCAACGTCACCGTGCTCAGCCGCTTCCAGTCCAGGCCTCCGGAAGACGAGGCCCCAGCGACGACGACGAGTGCAGCGGCTGCGGCTCGGCCAGCCCCGCGCCTCGATGCCCGCCTCTATGTGATGGAACTGGATTGCGACCAAGGGCTGTACCGGGATACTTCGGTTAATGGCCTGCCCCAGTTCGGGCCGCAATGGTTGCCGGTCGGTAACGACGACCTCACGGCCGAGGTGCTGCGTGAGGCCTGTGCGGCGGCGCCGGCATGACCAGCCTCTGCCTGGAGCAACCGCGGGCACTGCGGGTGGCGATCGCCGGCCTTGGCTTCGGCGAAAAAGTGCATCTACCCGCCCTGCGCGATTGCCCTGCCACCGAACCGGTGGCCCTCTGGCATCCGCGCCAGCAGCGTCTCGATGTCGCCTGCGCCAGCTCCGGCTTGCCAGGCACCACGGATTTCGAGGCCCTGCTCGCCGATCCCACCATCGACGCGATCGTAATCGCCACGCCGCCGGCACCACGCCAGGCCCTGGCCAGTGCCGCCCTCCGAGCCGGCAAGCACCTGTTGCTCGAAAAGCCCGTGGCCCTCGATGCTGCTGGGGTGGCGGAGCTGCAGCGGCTGGCGATTCAGCAGCGCCGCTGTGTGGCGGTGGATTTTGAATATCGGGCGGTACCGCTGTTCCAGCAACTGGCGCTGCTGCTGGATGACGGCGTGTTGGGGGAGCCCTGGCTGGTCAAGTTCGACTGGCTGATGAGCAGCCGCGCCGATGCCAGCCGCCCCTTCAACTGGTATTCCGAGGCGGCTAGCGGTGGTGGGGTGCTCGGCGCCCTCGGCACCCATGCCTTCGACATCCTGCACTGGCTGATCGGCCCCAGCAGCCAGGTTCAGGCCCGGCTGAGCACGGCAATTCGCCAGCGACCGCTTCCCGCATCGCCAGGCAGCCTGGCCGCCGTTGATGCTGAGGACTTGGCCCTGATCCAACTGGATCTGCACGATCGCTGGGGTCGCTCGGTGCCAGCCCAGCTCACCCTCAGCTCGGTGGCTCGCCAGGGGCGAGGCTGCTGGCTAGAGCTCTACGGCAGCGAGGCCACGCTGGTGCTGGGTTCCAACAATCAGAACGACTATGTGCATGGTTTCCAGCTGTGGCTGGCCAAACCGGGCGAGGCGTTGCGCCCCATCGAGCCCAGCCCCGAGCTGGCCTTCCCCCGCACCTGGGCGGACGGGCGCATTGCCCCGGTGCGACGGCTGATCGGTTGGTGGGCGGAGGCGATTCAGCAGGGGCGGCCGATGGTGCCCGGGCTGGCGGAGGCGGCGAGCAGCCAGTACGGCTGCGATCAGGCCCGGGGCCCAGTGCCAGTTTCCTGAATCCAGCAGCCAACGGCGAAGCCCACGGTCGCCTGAGTGAAGCAGGCAGGCCAAGGTCTGCCTGCATGGAGATGATTGACCGAAAACCGGTAGCCGCCAACAGCGCCTAAATTCGGTAACAACCGCTACTATTTAGCCATCGTTGACCGGTCGGCGTCCTGTTCGCCCGGCGGAAGTAGGGGGAGGCCGGGTTCCGGTTCTTCCCCCGAAGCAACGCGCCATCCACCCACCTTGGACTCAGGTCCCAGGGTTTCACCGGAGGCACTTCCATGTCCATCACCATCGCCAGGCAATTGGTGCGTCAGGCCGAAGCGGCCCGCCGCGCTGCCCGGGAGCTCGCGTTCAGCGTTCAGAACCTGCGCAAGCAGGAGCTGATCGGCTGAACGCCGCTGCGGTTCGATCGGATCCGTTGCTTCGCCCCGCCTACGCGGGGCTTTTTTCTGGGTCGGCCTACCGGTTTGCAGCCCCTTCGCAGCGGCGGCGCCAGGAGCGCAGCGGGCATCCCCTAGACTCGCCGCCAGACAAGCGGCGGAATGATTCCGTCAGCCGTCGACCATCCGTTTCACCCACTCCCGCGAGGTTTTCCATGGCGCTCGTCCCGCTTCGGCTGCTGCTTGACCACGCCGCCGAGAACGGCTACGGCATTCCGGCCTTCAATGTCAACAACCTGGAGCAGGTGCAGGCGATCATGGAGGCGGCCGCCGAGACGGACAGCCCCGTCATCCTGCAGGCCTCCCGCGGTGCCCGCCAGTACGCCGGCGAAAGCTTCCTGCGCCACCTGATCCTGGCGGCGGTGGAAACCTATCCCGAAATTCCGGTGGTGATGCACCAGGACCACGGCAACAGCCCCGCCACCTGCTACGGCGCCGCTGCCAACGGCTTCACCTCCGTGATGATGGACGGCTCGCTCGAAGCCGATGCCAAGACGCCGGCCAGCTACGAGTACAACGTGGCCGTCACCAAGGAAGTGGTGGACGTGGCCCATGCCATCGGTGTGAGCGTCGAGGGCGAACTGGGTTGCCTTGGTTCTCTGGAAACCGGCCAGGGCGAAGCGGAAGACGGCCACGGCTTTGAGGGCACCCTCGACCACTCCCAGCTGCTCACCGACCCGGCCGAGGCGGCTGATTTCGTCGCCAAAACCAAGGTTGATGCCCTGGCGATCGCCATCGGTACCAGCCACGGCGCCTACAAGTTCACCCGCAAGCCCACCGGTGAAGTGTTGGCGATCAGCCGCATCGCCGAGATCCATAAGGCCATCCCCAACACCCACCTGGTGATGCATGGCTCCAGCTCCGTTCCCCAGGAATGGCTG
>CAIZOZ010000363.1 GCA_903934745.1 uncultured cyanobacterium | reverse complement strand
GGGCGCGCTCCTGCCGCTCGCGGATGGTTCGACATCCTCGACGACTGGCTCAAGCGCGACCGCTTCGTTTTTGTGGGCTGGTCCGGTCTGCTGCTCTTCCCCACCGCCTATCTGGCACTGGGTGGCTGGCTCACCGGAACCACCTTCGCCACCTCCTGGTACACCCACGGCATTGCCAGTTCCTACCTGGAGGGTTGCAACTTCCTCACCGCCGCCGTCAGCACCCCCGCTGACGCGATGGGCCACAGCCTGCTGCTGCTCTGGGGCCCTGAAGCCCAGGGCGACTTTGTGCGCTGGGTCCAGCTGGGTGGCCTCTGGCCCTTCGTGGCGCTGCACGGCGCCTTCTCGCTGATCGGCTTCATGCTGCGCCAGTTCGAGATCGCCCGGCTGGTGGGCATCCGCCCTTACAACGCCATCGCTTTCTCGGGCCCGATCGCGGTGTTCGTCAGCGTCTTTCTGATGTACCCGCTGGGTCAGAGCAGCTGGTTCTTCGCGCCTTCGTTCGGAGTGGCAGCGATCTTCCGATTCCTGCTGTTCCTGCAGGGCTTCCATAACTGGACGCTCAATCCCTTCCACATGATGGGAGTGGCCGGCATCCTCGGCGGTGCCCTGCTGTGCGCCATCCACGGCGCCACGGTGGAAAACACCCTGTTTGAGGACAGCGACCAGGCCAACACCTTCAAGGCGTTCGAGCCCACCCAGGAAGAGGAGACCTATTCGATGGTCACCGCCAACCGCTTCTGGAGCCAGATCTTCGGGATCGCCTTCTCCAACAAGCGCTGGCTGCACTTCTTCATGCTGTTTGTGCCGGTGATGGGTCTTTGGACCAGCAGCCTTGGCATCATCGGCCTGGCGCTCAACCTGCGCGCCTATGACTTCGTGTCCCAGGAAATCCGGGCCGCTGAAGATCCTGAGTTCGAGACGTTCTACACCAAGAACATTCTGCTGAACGAAGGTCTGCGCGCCTGGATGGCTCCCGCGGACCAACCGCACGAAAACTTCGTCTTCCCTGAAGAGGTTCTGCCCCGTGGAAACGCCCTTTAATTCCGGTCTCATTTCGGTCGGGGGCAAGGACCTCGACTCCACCGGCTATGCCTGGTGGGCCGGCAATGCCCGTCTGATCAACCTGTCCGGCCGGCTGCTGGGCGCCCATGTGGCCCATGCCGGTCTGATGGTGTTCTGGGCCGGCGCCATGATGCTGTTCGAGGTGAGTCATTTCACCTTCGACAAGCCCATGTATGAACAGGGTCTGATCCTGTTCCCGCACGTCGCCACCCTCGGCTACGGCGTCGGCCCCGGCGGTGAGGTCACCGACCTCTATCCGTTCTTTGTGGTCGGTGTCCTGCACCTGATCAGCTCGGCCGTTCTTGGTCTAGGTGGTCTGTATCACGCCATCCGCGGTCCGGAGATTCTGGAGAACTACTCCGCCTTCTTCTCGCAGGACTGGCGCGATAAGAATCAGATGACCAACATCATTGGCTATCACCTCATCCTTCTCGGTGTGGGTGCCCTGTTGCTGGTGTTCAAGGCCATGTTCTTCGGCGGTGTCTATGACACCTGGGCCCCCGGTGGTGGTGATGTACGACTGATCACCAACCCCACCCTCAGCCCCGGAGTGATCTTCGGTTATCTCACTCGCGCTCCCTTTGGCGGCGAGGGTTGGATCATCGGTGTCGACTCGATGGAGGACATCATCGGTGGCCACATCTGGATCGGTTTGATCTGCATTTTCGGTGGTATCTGGCACGTGATCACCAAGCCTTTCGGTTGGGTGCGTCGTGCCTTCATCTGGAATGGTGAGGCTTATCTGAGCTACAGCCTTGGTGCTGTCAGCTTCATGAGCTTCATTGCGTCCGCCTACATCTGGTTCAACAACACTGCCTATCCCTCGGAGTTCTACGGCCCCACCAACGCCGAAGCCTCCCAGGCCCAGAGCTTCACCTTCCTGGTGCGTGACCAGCGTCTCGGCGCCAACATCGGTTCGGCCATGGGTCCTACCGGCCTGGGTAAATACCTGATGCGCTCACCCACCGGCGAGATCATCTTCGGTGGTGAAACCATGCGCTTCTGGGACTTCCGTGGTCCCTGGCTCGAGCCCCTGCGCGGTCCCAACGGTCTGTCTCTCGACAAGCTGCAGAACGACATCCAGCCCTGGCAGGTGCGTCGTGCGGCCGAGTACATGACCCACGCGCCCAACGCCTCCCTGAACTCGGTGGGCGGCATCATCACTGAGCCCAACTCGGTGAACTTCGTCAACATCCGCCAGTGGTTGGCCTCAGTGCAATTTGTGCTGGCCTTCTTCTTCCTGGTGGGTCACCTCTGGCATGCCGGTCGCGCCCGCGCTGCTGCTGCCGGTTTCGAGAAGGGTATCGACCGTCAGGCCGAGCCCACCCTGGCGATGCCGGATCTCGACTGATCGCCAGTTGTTCGGTTCCTCTGCGAATCCTTGCCCAGCCCCCGCCGATGCGGGGGCTTTTTGCTGGGTGCCGTGCCAGTCCTGGCGCCTTTGGCCAGAGTGCTGGCTCGCAACACTGACAAGCCGCCTCTGACAAGCAGCCTCAGACCCAGCCGCAAGCCGTCAGATCCAGACGATCCCCTGCTGCTCAGGCGACGACCGACAGGGCTGCCAGCCAGCGCCGCAGCAGCGGCAGGCTGAGGCCGATCACGTTGCTGAAGCAGCCCTCAATCCGCTCCACCAGCAGGCCACCACGTCCTTCCAGCGCAAAGCCCCCAGCGCAGGCCAAGGGTTCCCCGGTGGCGACATAGGCCGTAATCGTGGCCTCATCCACCGCGGCGAACTGAACGCGAGTGGTGACGGTCTCGAGGCGCACCAAGTCAGTGGCAGTGACCAGGCAGTGGCCGGTATGCAGTTCCCCCCAGCCACCTGCCATGCGCCGCCAGCGTGTCTGCGCTTCTGCCACGTTGCTGGGTTTGCCGAACACCTCGCCTTCAAACACCAGCAGCGAATCGCAGCCCAGCACCGCGGTACAGCCGTGATCGCTGTTCCAGCGGCGACTGCCGTCGGCAGCGCCGCTGAGCGCCAGGGCTTCGGCCTTGGCCTGGGCCAGCAACTGAACCAGCCGCCTGGGCTCGGGGTCGTGGATCGCCTCCTCGTCCACGCCACTCACCGAGACGCGATGGGGGATGGACGCTTGCTCAAGCAGACGGTGACGGGC